>NZ_BFBB01000001.1 GCF_003114855.1 Leptospira ryugenii
GTCTGTCACGCTACGTTGTATATTGTAAATGAATATAGTTGGCTTTCGTTCCGAAAGCATGCCTCGGTTTTCAACCTTCGTCGTCTAGAAACAGTCCCCCAGACTGTTTCTGTGTTGTCTGTTGTAAATGAATGGTTGGAAACAACTAAAGAAAAATGCCAGTTCGCTGGTTGATGAAGGAAAGCCTCACTTAACACGTGGGGCTTTTTTGTTTGTAGGCAATCTATTTCATTCCGAAAAAAATTGTGGTTAGTTTTGATGTGTTAAAATAGTTTACGCCAATTTATATCCAAAAATTTCAATGGGAATTTTCAGACTGGACAAATTATTTTAAAGTACGCCCCTCGAAGGGTATACATGGTCCTAATGTATTGCCAATGCAAAGATTAGTAATAGCATTGAAATGCATTATCACATAGCAGAACTGTGAAAACTTGGTTTATTTCAGTAATCCCATTCTCCAGTCTTTTTTAGTTTTGTATACGTTTCTAAATCTTCGTCTGCAGCTTGTATCAATCCTAGTTTACGGCGTAGATTGGATCGCTCGTAATAAGGGTAAGGATTATTAGGTGAAGTTTCGATAGCCCTATTGCAGAAATCAATAGCTTTTTTATCAGACAACATTCCATACACATAGCAAGTATTAGACAGTGTAGTTGCGTCTGAATCGCCACCTAATTTAAGAGCTGTATCTAGATCTTTTTTTGCACCAATGTAATCATTCAAAGCCGATTTACAAATACCCCGATTGTTGTACATTATACTATTTGTAAGCGAGCGAAGGGCATTTGAATAATCTGAGATGCACTGTTCGTATTTACCTAATTTGTAATGAATGCGACCGCGCCAATTATATGCTTCACCATAATCCGGCGCTATTTCCAAAGCTTCATTTGCATAAGTCAAGGCTTTGTTGTGGTTTTTCTCTTTGTATGATTGTATCACTTGATCTAGCTTCAACATAGCAGAAGTAGGAACATTTTGATAATTTTTGTTTAAATAACCGCCATAGAGACATCCTACTTTATCTTTGTAGCGCGCTTTGTACCATCTATCGGATATACCACTTATCAAATCGTAAGGTCCTTCACCGATGAGGGTCACTTTTTCAAATTGAGGAATCAATGTAATTTTTGGGAAAGTCTGTGAGCAATCTTCTCGAAGAAACAAGCCACCTT
The DNA here is from genome assembly GCF_003114855.1 of Leptospira ryugenii. Classification (NCBI taxonomy): domain Bacteria; kingdom Pseudomonadati; phylum Spirochaetota; class Leptospiria; order Leptospirales; family Leptospiraceae; genus Leptospira; species Leptospira ryugenii. Next base: position 1,179 of record NZ_BFBB01000001.1, read on the forward strand.
GTCCGACTACTTTTGCTTCACTGGGCAATTTTAAGGAAGGTGTAGATGCACAGTTAATGAAGAATGTAATGAGAATCAGTTTTAATAGTTTCATAGCTTGACCGCCTTTTCAATCTGTCAAATAAGACTTTTTTAATTATGCATCCTTATGAGAGGCTGGTCCACAGGATTCTCTTTAATTTCTTGTGCTCCAGCAGTTTTCAACAAGGAAATTATCTTTTCGTGCTTATTTTTTTTTGCGAATGAGAGCGCATTCATATTATAAGTCGTTTTAGCGTTCACATTTGCTTTGGAAGCAATCAATAGCTCTACAATTTTTTGATTTCCTTTTTGGACTGCAATCATCAATGGTGTATGGTTGAAACGATCGCCGGTATTTAGGTTTACCTTTTGCAGTATAAAGAATTCAGCAATTTCTTCAAAGTTCATTTCACATGAATATAGAAGAGGGGTTCTTCCAAAGCTATCTTTTTCTTCCAATGATATTCCTAGAGAAAATAAAAACTTAATTACATTAAGCCTATTTTTAGCAATTGCGGAAAAAATCGAAGTTTGTCTGGAATAGGTGACTACATTTATATTTGCTTTGCCTTCAATTAGAATTTTTAGTATGTTCAGATTGCCCTTTTTCACGGCGTCAATCCATGGTGTTCTTCCAAATTTATCTCGAATTTCCAAATCTGCCTTTCCCTTCACTAGTTCAGAAATTATTTCTTCTTGTTCTCTATCTATCGCAAGGGTGAGTGCGGTCCATTCAAAATTACTCTTTCTATTCTTATCTGCCCCCAAAGATATCAATTCACGAACAGCCAATAATTTTCCATTGTCAGCCGCAGCCATAAGTGGAGTGATACCAAATTTATCTTTCGCATTGATGTCTGCTCCATTATCCGCAAGTAATCTAACTGTTTTAGAGTGATTATTTAAGGCAGCACAATACAAGGGCGAGATTTCTTCATAATTTTTTGCTTCCACATTTGCTTTTTCCGCCAATAAGATTTTAAGTATTTCGTCGCGACCGAAACATGCTGCTATAAAAAGTGCTGTCTCACCTGACTCGTTGACTTTTTCCAGATCAGGTTTGTATTTTAAAATCTCGGTTAGCATATCAACACGTACGTGCATTGTAGCTAGCATTAAAATCGTTATGCCATTTGCATCTTGGTGGTTGATATCAATGTCCTTTGATAAATTGTGTTTCAGAGTCTTGATGCTACCTAGAGGGATTGCACCTCTAACTGCATACTGAGCACACTTGGTGTTAAGGAATATGATAATTAGCATAAAAAAAATTTTATCGATGCTTAAGGATTTGATATTAGGCATCATTTTTTCTGATTTCCTAAATACGAAGCTAGATATTTTAACATGTCAACCTCACCATAAAAAAGTAGATAAACGACGACATTCTGCTCAAGATTATTTTTCAATGTTGGATCTGCTCCAGCATTCAAAAGCGTTTGGAAAATATCAAATCGTGCAGTCTCTACAGATATAAAAAGTGGAGATTCATTTTCTAGGTTAAATGTATTCAAGTTCGCATTTGCGTTGATCAGTCTGACCACTATGGGCAAAAACCCTCTTTTAACTGCGATTATCAGAGGAGTATTCATTTTATCATTCGCCAAATTCGGATTCGCTTTTTTTGAGAGCAATAGCTCGACAATTTTTAAATTTCCACTAAAGCTAGCAATATGTAGTGGGGAGGAACCGTTGTTATTTTTTAAATTTAAATTTGCATTCTTTTGGACAAGTAATTCTACGATCTCATGATATTCTTCCAAACATGCATAATGAAGTGCAGTATTGCCAGATTGATCCTGGATGTCTAGATTGGCATTTTGCGAAATAAGAAATTGAACAACGCTTTTGTAGCCATTTTTTGCTGCCAAAATCAAGGCTGTTTGGTTATGCGAAATTTTATAGTCAATGTCAGGCTTATCAACAAGTAAAAGTTTCATTCTTTCCAACTTTCCTTTTGAGGCAGCATTGACAAATTGTTTGCTCGCGCAGTGAAACGTACTGAGGATTAAGATTGCTAAAATATGTTTCATTTGCATCTGGGTTACCCTGTAGAATGAGAGCGCCTATCTCTCATTTTACTTCAGTTTAATTTGGACTAAATATTTTGCACATAATATTTTGAATCCAACTATTAACACGATTTTTTTTGCGAATGAGATGGATTGCCAACTATCAACAAGACAGTGTCCTTTATTGGAAACCATTCCGTAAAATGGCGAATCAATTTACATATAAAATCAAAATAAAGGCAGTGAATATATCTAGGAAGGAAACATTTTTCAAGTAAGGCTATGCTTTTATGTCTAATATTTGAAAAACGAGTAAAGGTTTAATTGATGTATTAAAAACATAAGAAGTGCGAATAAAACGAAAGATAGTTGGTCCCTTAGAAAATAGAAGAGATCACTTATCTGTTAGAGCATCCGATATCCTTCCGCCCATACAAACCAGCCTAACTTTTACAACAATGCTTGGAGACGATGGCGATCTTTATACCAAAGACCTTTAGAATTAAGTATCCTTTTTTTATCTTTTGAGCATCGTTTTTTCGATGACGGCTACTGTTAATACGAAATTTAAAAAAATAGACCAGGCTAGTTTCACATCCAATTTAGTGACCTTCATCAATAGATCTGAGTCAAGATGGATTAGTTTTGCGCCTTCGCTTCCGGCCCGTGCACTTAGATAGTGCCCTTTATTTCCTGCTTTTCTTAAAAAACCAAAAAGGGCACCTGGTTGCAAAGCTATGACTTGGTGTTCTTGGTTTGGATTTTCACTATCTCGGACATATTGTAACACAGTACCTTCTATCAACATATAGATATCCGAGTCATCTAGATTGTCATCTTGAAAGATACTTTCATTTGCATAGGCTGTTCGGTTGCGTAATTTATAAATGTAATTACTGATTGCTAAGTTTCTTTCCCGAATGGCTTTAAACTGATTTTCTGATCCCTCACCAAATAGTTCATTAAAATCTACGGGTCGATCAGGATAGACCAAATCAGAACTTGGAATGGCTTCTAGTTTTTGTAAACTTGATTGTAAAACCTGAGCCAGAAATTTCTCATCGGAAAGCAAACTCTTTTGGAAGACGTCTTCCGTTAAAAACAAAACATATGTTCCATCTATATCCGCTTGGAAAGTCATGAGCCTACTTTTGGAAATTAATCCCGCCAGACCAAAGAACATTCCTTTTTCATAAAATTCCTGTGCGGATTTGACACCATCAAAATTTGGAACATTTCTCACGCGACCTTTGAGAACTAAACCAACACCAATGTCTGTAGATTCGCCAGAGGTAAGAATGGCCTCCCCAGCTTGGTATTGTTTTCCCACAAGATTCATAGAATGAAGATCTTCAAAAAAGCTCATAATCATACCTTGATTGAATATAGGAATCGTTTCTATCAAAAAAATTATCGAACCTAAAGTTGTAGACTCCGAATCAGATCCGTTGGCTTTCGCACAATCTAACCAAACTGTTCCAGTGATTACCCAGAAACGCTCATCCTTGAGAGAGAGAATTGTTCGGGATCATGTTATGGTACTGTATCATGAAGAGGAAAATAAGAATGAGGGACTGGCTTATCGTTTCGAACTGATTTTACTTGGGTCAGGTGGTGGGCAGCAGATTGCTACCATCTCCTCTAAATGGTTTACTATCATTTTGAATCTTTCTACTGCGCGGCTAGGATCCAATTGATAAAAAACATGCTTTCCTTGCTTTTCTCGAATGAGAATGCCCACTTCTTGTAAAATTCCTAAATGCCTTGAGATGACCGAGCGATCTAGGTTCATCCCTTCGCTTAGCTCAGAGATGTCAGCCTTTCCATGGCGGATGACTTGTTTCAAAACTTCAACGCGGCTAGGTTCTGAGAGAGCTGTCAGAAATTTTGAATCCAAGACCTGATTTAAGGAGTCAATCGCTAGATCTCTACGTTTTTCAGAATTGGATTTGCTTCGAGAAGTCATCTACGATTAGCTTGAGAACCAAATCCAGCGAGTCCACCTTTTTTCGTTTTTAAAATTGACATAGGTTCTTTCATTTATATATGTGTATTTAAGTGCATATATGCACATAAGGAGTTAGGAATGACAATTGTAAATTTGAGTCTAGTATTTCTCATATTGTTTTCGTGCTTGGCCTTCGTGGATGGTATTTATCTTCATTTGTGGAAGTATAAATTATACAAATATAGAGAGACAATCTTTGAGCATCTTTTGCATACTCTACGAGCCTTTCTTTTTCCATTTCAATTGGTTGGATTGTTTCTTTTTGATATTCAAGGTTGGTTATTCGGTATAGTACTCCTAGTTGCCATAGCTGATCTCGGTATTCAAATTATCGATATGTGGGTAGAGAAAGGTGCGCGTGTTCGCTTTGGAGGATTAAGCTCGGCTGAATATATCCTACATGTGACTCTAACCTCTTTACATACCTCCATGCTTTTGTTATATTTGATTAGCAAACCAAATGCCTCAAATTTTCTCGGTAAGACGCAGATTGTCTTTGCAGAGCAATGGAATTCGATTGTCGCGAGTAACCTTTTGCCTGGTGCTATTCTCGTAGCATTGCTTCATTTGATTTTGTGCCACCCATACTTTCGAGATCATCAGGATCATTATGCCGACTCTCCATCGATGAATATGAATTAAATTGTAAAAAAGACGGGCGTTCCTGTGAGGGTATAGGCATTTAAGCAATGGCAAAGCATATAACAAAGAAATGAAGTTCTACTGATGCACAACAAATTCCAGTTTGCCGAGGCATTCAAAACAAAGTTCTTTTTTGAAAGGGAAGGAATTCCTTCCTCGCCCTTCCATTTCATACATTTGCATAAATGAAAGGAATTGACTCGTTTCACCAAACAATAAATAACGAGATGGAAATGTAGGAACAATCCCTACGGGAAGGGTACGTGAATTTTTCTATCTTAGAGTATTCTAATTCACTCCGAGCCTTTCTGGAAAGATATAGCGGTTTGGCTTCTCAGCACAATGAGAAATGGGAAACATTTTTAGGTTCCCATCCCCAATCAGACTTGTCCTCGTACTTAGAAGAGATAACACGTTTCGATTGGGAATCAAAAGATCTACCTAAAGTTTCCTCTGCATTGCAGTCCTTTTTGCAAAAAATTTATCACTTTCTCAATATTTCAGAAACCTACTTCTACCGCGATCCAGAGCAATTGGATACAATCATCGAAGATGTGGTCGTTCCACAAATCGCCAGTTATCCGAAAAAACACTTTAAAGTATGGAGTGCTGGTTGTTCCAGAGGGGAAGAGGTGTATACGCTTGCTATTCTATTGCAAAATCTAAAATTATCTCGCTTTCCCACATTTTCCTTTGAAGTCTTTGGGACGGATATCCAATCCAAATCAATCGAATGGGCAAAATTAGGTCGTTACGAAAAATATTCCGTGCGAGCCGATCTTCCCAACTCTTTTCTTCGCTTTTTGGATATGTCTTCAGGAAAGGTGGAGGTAAGCCCAGAAATCCGAAATCTTGTCCGATTTGAAGTAAGGAATTTGCTGGAGAAACCAAACGATTACCAACACATGATTGTTTGTCGAAATGTCTTGATTTATGTCACAGAGAGTCAAAAGTCCCAAATCCTTGAAAATTTCCAAAAGGCTTTGGTTCCAGGGGGAATATTACTGACGGGTCATTCAGAATTGAGTTCCCTTGTTCCTCCATACTTTCGCATTTTCCATATTCCCAAAAAAACTAGTTATTACCTGTCCCTTCCTGCTACCGAAATAGAAAACTCGGATATGGCTATGGAAGGGGAGAAAAGACCTAAGCCCAAAGAAGAAGATACTAAAATTCCAACCAAATTCGAGTTTGATGGCGAAAGAATGGAAAAAAGCTACGAAGAAGAGGTGGTTTTGATAGAATCTGCAGATCGTTATATGGAACAAATCCAAAAATGGAAAGAACTTATTTATATGGATCCAGAGCACCTAGAAGCTTACTATGAGCTTTCGTCTCTTTATTGGGAAATGGGGGAAAGATCACAGGCCAAAACCTATCAGTCAAGAGCCCAGGTCCTAATCAAGAATGACCCACAAATCGTCGATATTTGGAAAAGCACCAAAGGATGGAAGCAGGAATGGGAAGCATTTTTCAACGAAACGCTATAGATTCTCAATGGATTCTCTTCCGAATCCATGATAGGCGTTTTGCCATTGAAGCAAAGATAGTGAAAGAGATCCTATCTATCGTGCCCTTCAATCCTAGTTTTTTGGGAGGTCCGGGCTTTTTTGCTACTTTCCCTCTACGTGGAAATTTGGTGTATGCGTTTGATTTACGCTACTATTGGGGCGAACAAGCGGCTCCGTATTCGGCCCAGGACAATCTTTTGCTTCTGCAAAATCACATTGCCATCCCCATCCAAGAAGTATTAGAAATTTCTGAATTGGACTCTCTATCAAATGCAAATGATCCTTCATCAAACTATCATTTGGTGCGGATGGAAATGGTCTATAATGAACATGTCATTACACTCTTAGATACTGAGTCTTTGCTTAAGATATCGATTGAGACGCAAACTGAGTCATCTGCTTCAAACACCAAAGAAAAATTACATTGGTTTGAGGTGACTACTTCATTATATACAGATATCGATAAAGAAACCTTGCTAAGGCGAAAAAATGCTTATGAGAGAATTGAGACCGAATCGGAAAGCAGTTCTTTTGTCTCCTTGGTTGTTTTGGAATCTGTAAATGAAAAGTTCTGCCTGCCTGTAGAACAAATTTTGGAGTTTGCCGAACCTGGTCAAATCACTCCAATACCTGGCGCAAAACCAGAATTACATGGTTGTATGAATCTTCGCGGAGAAGTGATCCCGGTTTTATCCCTTGCCGCATTAATGGGTAAACCTAGAAAGTATTCTTTCGCAGAAGGTAAAGTAATTTTAGTCAAAGATGAAACCTTTCCAATTGGCATTTTAGTCGATGAACTTCTGGATATTGTTAACCGACGAACATCGGAGAAAATCATGAATAGTCACAATTCTAAATTCAATTTGGAAACTCTTTCCGGTTCCTTCATTGAGGCATCCTTCCCTGAACAGGAAGGTGGACATCTAAATCAATTAAGTCTCGAATCTATTTTTACTAAGGCAAAGTCGGCATTATAATGATAAAAGAAATTCTCGAAAGATACAGTTTAAAGACGCGATTGATGATCTTTGTGATTGGGATCACATTCTTTATAACAGCTACAATCACTATAATATTTACTTTGTTTGCCTCAAGTGCAATTCAAAAAGAAGTAGAAAACCAAGTGGAAGCTATAGGCAAAACTAAGAAAGAGCAAGCCTTGAGATATTTTGAAGAAAAGAATAAGGACATTCAAATTTTTTCAAGTACTTCCGATGTAAAAGATGCATTCCTTGCTTTTGAAAAAGGAGTTCGTGAAAATAAATTTGGATTCCAAAAAATTCGGGAATCGTATGTAGACAAAAACCCGTTTCCAAGAGGCAAAAAAGATGAATTAATTGATGCGAACGACGGGACATTCTATACAAAAGCGCATCAAAATTTCCATTCCTACTTTCAAAACTACACTCGTACAAAATCTTTTTACGATCTCTTCTTGATCGATTTACAAGGAAATATCATTTATTCTGTTTTTAAAGAAGATGACTTTGGCACAAATTTACTTACTGGTTTATACAGAGAATCGAATTTATCGAGAGTCTTCCAAGATTCAAAAAATCAGGGTGCAAATGGGATAGTCAGTTTTGTCGATTTCCAGACTTATCCTCCTTCGAACCATGGTCCTGCTTCCTTTTTTGCAACTCCGATATTTAAAGATAAGCGTATGATAGGCGTTCTAGCGGTTCAGATTTCTATGGAAGATTTGAATTTGCTGATGAAGGATAACTACTTAGTTGATTCTTCTGCAGTATATTTGATTGGTAGTGATCACTTTTTTCGAACGACTGACCATCGTTATCCAGAAGAAAGTTTTGTTCTCCAAAAAAAATCCAATGCTATTTCAGTACAAAAAGCTTTGGATGGAGCTATGGGGATTACTTTAGAAAATAATTACCGTGGAACAGAAGTATATACGGCATACTCGCCACTTACGATTTATGGAATACGATTTGCTTTAATTTCCGAGTTTCACTCTGACGCGGCCTTACTTCCTCTTAAAGAACTTCGAACAAATATACTATTCATTTTTATGGGTCTTATTCTTCTGATTTCTATTCTTACAATTCCCTTAGCACAATGGATCACACGACCCATTGCAAAAGTAATAGGGATGTTATCTTCTTCCACTCGAGAAATAGCGACAACGATAGAGCAGCAAGAAAAAACTGCGCAAATGCAATCCGCCTCTGTAAATCAAACGAGTACTACGATGGATGAATTGGGGGCTACTTCGCGTCACAACGCCGAGCAAACTTCAACTGTCTCAGAAAAATCTCAAGAAGCTCAGACCAAAGCCAATGAAGGTGCCGATTTAGTTATCCAAATGGTTGAATCTATGCAAGATCTAAAACTAAACATGGAAAGCATCAGCGTTCAGATTTCGAATCTTTCGGAAAAGAACAACCAAATCGGAGACATCATAAATTTAGTTTCAGATATTGCGGTACAAACAAATATGTTAGCGCTCAATGCAGCCGTTGAAGCCGCACGTGCTGGTGAATATGGAAAAGGCTTTGCGGTGGTTGCCGTTGAGATCAGAAAACTCGCAGATGAATCCAATACAAGCGCTGAAAAGATCCAAGAAATTCTATTACAAATTAAGAAATCCACAGATAGTTCGGTTCTAGCTGCAGAAGAAGGAAACAAAAAAGTTGAGAAGTCCGTTCAGCTAGGATTGAAAGTAGAGGATTCATTCGATGGAATCCGCTCTGCCATCGACACAGTTTTCCAATCTGTAGAGCAAATATCTTTAAACATCAGACAACAATCCATTGCAGTCAATGAAATCGTACAGGCAATGGATTCGCTAACCAAGGGATCGGAGGAAACCGCGATAGGAGTTAGCCAAATTAAACAAGGGATTTCTCAAGTCAATGATGCAGCTGTTGAAATGCAAGTGTTGATCGATGGAAGGATGACGTAAGCGAAGCAAATTATGAAGATCGAAGATGATGAAATCCGCGAAATCTTTGAATCGGACAGCCTAGAGCATATTCAAAAAATTGAATCTGGTATTCTAGACTTAGAACAGAGTCCAACATCGTCGGAAGGATTTAAATCTATTTTTCGTGAGGCACATAGCCTAAAGGGCTCAGCCGGTATATTAGGATTGAAGGAAATAGAATCCATCACTCACGTTCTGGAAGAATACCTAAGTAAAATTAGCAAAGGTTATAGTGAGCATAAATTAGAAGACAATGATCGCATATTTTATGTTTTGGACCAGCTCAAACTCTTGGTGAACCAGGCAGTTACGGGAGAAAAAGCAAAGGTTGATATCAAAAAAACTGTAGAGATATTATTAGGAAAAGAATCCTTACCCTCTGGCAATGAAAAGACCACATCGCCAAAATTAGGTGGTATCCAGAACCCAGCCAAGTTGGAGCATGAGCCCCAAGTTGCAAAGCCCGTTTCCAAAACACCTGCCGAAAGCCAACAACCAGAGGAGAAAACCTTCGTAGAGCCACAACAGACCAAAGCAGCTCAAAAAAAAGGTTTTCGGATCGAGACTATGAGGGTTGATCCAGAGAAATTGGATATCCTTCTCAGCAATACAGGTGAGTTGATTGTTGCCAAAAATAGAATTCAAAAAAGATCCGCTGAAATTTCTGAACTATTGCTACACTTGGAAGAATTTTCTAAATTTTGGCGTGGACTTGCTGGTATGGATCCAAAGGCAAAGGGCGATTGGGATTCCATCTTAAGGAAGTTAACTTCTCTAAAAGTTAAGAGCCAACAAGATGCCACTAAGTTGGATTTAATTTCCAACAAACTTGAAGAGGGTGTTCAAAAGGTTAGGTTATTACCGCTTTCAAGTGTTTTTGAAATTTTTCCGAGAGTTGTCAGGGATATCAGTCGAGAGCTGGGTAAAGAGGTTTATCTAACATTAGAGGGAGGAGATGTTACTGCTGACAAACTTATCATAGAAGAATGTAAAGATTCTTTGATGCATTTGGTAAGAAATTCATTGGATCACGGAATAGAAACTCGTGAAGAAAGGGAGAGTTTGGGGAAAGCCACTCCAGCAAGAATCAAAATCTCTGGAAATCAAAAAGAAAATTTCATCTATCTAGTTATAGAAGATGATGGAAGAGGACTAGATCTCCAAACAATTAAAGAAAAGGCGATCGCAAAGGGAATTTTTGACATATCTGAAATTGAAGAAATGTCTGAATCTCAAATCTTTAGTATTATTTTCCATCAAGGATTTTCAACGCGAAGCGAAGTTACGAATATCAGTGGCAGAGGATATGGAATGGATATCGTCCGAAATTTCGCTGATCGCTTCAAAGGAACGATTGAAATAGAATCATCCAAATCAAAAGGAACAAAGTTTACTATTAAAATTCCCACCAATTTCAGTACGAGCCATGTTTTGATCATAGGAGTCAATGGTTGGAAATACGGTATTCCGACGGAGTTTGTAAAACAAAGTTTGGTGATGAGAAAAGAGGAGATTAGGTTTGTTGAATCTAAACCCACAATTCGGTTTGGCAATGAACCTGTTAGAGTTGTTTCTTTTTCAGATTTTTTCCCAGTTTCCTATACAAAAAAAGAAAATATCAAAAAGAACAAAAGATATGAAACCTGCATTATTTTAGAATATAATGGAGAAAAGATTGGCATCTTAATTGATTACATATATGAAAAGCAGGAAATTTTATTAAAACCTTTTATTGGCATACTAGACAAAATCCATAACTTAAGTGGAACAACGATTCTTGAGTCAGGTGAAATTTGCTGTATAGTGAATATTGCTAATTTCTTTCAAGATCTCAAAGGCAAACCTTATCTTCAATCGATCAAAGAAGAAACCATCAGCAACAAAAAGAATAAAACGATTCTCATCATTGAAGATAGCTTAATCACAAGAGCTCAATTGCAAAGAATTATTGAGAGCGATGGATACCCTGTGCTTACCGCCATCAACGGACAGGAAGGATTGGAAAAATGCAAACTCTCTCCTCCGGATTTAATTCTAACAGACATTGAAATGCCTGTCATGGATGGTTTTGGTTTTATTTCAGAATTAAAAAAGAATGAAGCCTACCAAAAAATTCCTATCGTCATTCTTACAAGCCTGGGTGCAAAAGAACATATTGAAAGAGGAAAAGAGTTAGGTGCCGATAGCTATTTGGTTAAATCCCAGTTTGACCAATCAATTCTATTAAAGACTGTGGAAAGGCTTGTAGCTGGATAATAAAAATGAAAACGAAAGTACTAATTATCGAAGACAACCCCGTTGTTCGTAAATTCTACGAAAAGGCGCTTGTACATTTGGATTTCGTTGAGCTCGTAGGTATGGCTACCAATGGAGAAGAAGGATTAAGTTTATTACACTCAAAACATCCAGATGTCATACTTTGTGATTTAAATATGCCGGTTATGGATGGTTTCGAATTCACAAGAAGAGCTATGGAAGAGAGGCCTACACCGATCCTAATCGTTTCGGACTTGGTACAAGAAGAAAATGAAACCAACCGTTATAAGGTTTTAGATTTAGGAGCCATTGATATTTTACCAAAACCTCGCGCAGGTGGCAATTTAGAATGGCTAACTTCCGATCTGGAAAGAAAGATCAATATTCTTAAACGAGTCGTTGTTTTTTCTAGGAAACCTGAAAACAAAAAAGTTAAAGAAAAAAACTCGGAGCATACTCCCTTTACTTCAATAAAAACAAACTTGGAAAAGTACGAGATCGTTGCGATTGGAGCTTCTACTGGTGGGCCGCAAGCCTACCAAACAATCTTTTCACAAATAGATAAGAACTTTGCTTTACCAATTGTCTGTGCGCAGCACATAAGCGAAGGTTTTACAAATAGTTTAATTTCCTGGTTGCGTTCATATACTCAGATACCCATTCAGTATGCCAAAGATGGAGATGGATTGAATCCAGGTGAAATTTATTTCCCTCCTGATGGCTACCACTTGTTTGTTGAAAAGAAACGCCTTCGTTTGGATCCAGATAAAGGAGATCATAGGCATAAACCTTCTGTTGATTATTTATTCCAATCAATCGCCTCCTCATACAAAGACAAATGTATCGCTGTACTTTTAACGGGAATGGGTGCAGATGGTGCAATCGGACTTGGGCAAATCTACAAAGAAGGTGGTTATACGATCGCACAAGATGAATCATCTTCGATTGTTTACGGGATGCCTCGAGTTGCTAAAGAAAATGGTTCTGTTACCGAAGTATTGAGTTTGGACAAGATAGCTTCTCGGTTACTTTTACTGGGAGGAAGTCGAACATGAGTTCCAAAATCTTGTTTGCAGAAGATAGTACGATACAAGGTACCATTTTAAAAAAATTATTAACACAACGTGGATTTGAAATTCGTTGGGCTAGAAATGGGGAAGAAGGTTGGAATATATTGCAGTCTTTTGACCCTGCAATTATTATCTCCGATGTGGAGATGCCCATTTTGGATGGTTATGAGTTCTGCCAGAAAGTAAAAAAGGATTTAAATTTTCGGCATATACCAGTAGTGCTCTGTTCGAGCTTGTCTGATCCAGAAGATATCATGAGAGGTATTGAATGCGGTGCAAATGGCTATATAACAAAGCCGTACGATGAATCCTTTTTGATGTATCGTATTGAATCAATATTAAATAATAAGGGAATAGAATCGGAAGACCAAGAGCCCATAGATGTTCAATATGCTGGTAAAAATTTTACCATCAATGCATCCAAAATGCATTTAATGCAAGTTTTGTTATCAATCTATGAAAATACAGTAAAAAAGAATAAAGAACTTCAGGTTACACAAATTGAATTACAGAATAAGGCACAAGAGCTTGAAAAAAGTTTGTTGGAGTCGGAAAGACTTTTAAAAAATATTTTACCAGAAAAAATTGCAGATCGATTGAAGTCGCAGGGATTCGACAAACCAGAGTATTTCGAGAGTGTTTCTGTTCTATTTACTGATTTTAAGGGATTTACAGATGTTGCTGAGTTTATGAGTCCAGATGAGTTGGTAGAGCAATTGGATCTCTGTTTTGCTCAATTTGATGCCATAATGGAAATGTACGGTGTAGAGAAATTAAAAACAATTGGTGATGCCTATATGGCAGCGGGTGGCATTCCTATCTCAAACCGAACTCATGCCATCGATTTGGTTCGTGCGGCAATGGAAATCAAACAATTTATGGATATGACCAAAAAGCTAAGGATTGACCAGGGTTTGCCTTATTGGGAACTCAGGCTGGGAATCCATACTGGACCAGTTGTTGCAGGTGTGATCGGAAATAAAAAATTTGCTTATGATATGTGGGGAGATACTGTTAATACCGCTAGTCGAATGGAGTCTTCTGGTGAAGTAGGGAAGGTAAACATATCACGTGATACATATGATAAGGTAAAGGATTTCTTTCTTTGCCATTACCGTGGAAAAGTTCCTGCAAAGAATAAGGGATCAATCGATATGTTTTTTGTAGAAAGAATTCATCCAGACTTGTCGAGGGATGAAGAGGGATTAGTTCCAAATGATAAATTCTTAAGTCTTTATAAAAGTTTGGCGGAAGGGCAAAGTTAAGTGCAATGGTAAATTATAAACGGGAAGTAATTCAAATGGCTGAATCGAATCAACAAATCAAACGTGGGAAAAGTTTAAAATCCTCTTTTTTGTTCTTTTTTTCTGTTTTGCTAGTCTTACTCATATTCAGTGAGTCCTTTATTACAATAAACTCATTCATCAACTATTTAGACCAAAAGAAATCACTACATACCATTCAGCTAACAAGCGAATTAATGCTTGGGACAATAGAGCTTTCATTGGAACGTAGTGTATCTCAAGCGGCTTTGCACATACAAGATCCAGTGAATTCGGAATTCCGGAAGCTATTAGATAGGCAAAGAGATCTCGGAAATCCGAGAATTCAATATGTAATTGATCATACGGACTTACCGATAGTCAGAGATCGTTTAAAAGACGTCATGACTCGTTTAGATAAGATTCGAACTGATATTGACCGAAATCTCTCTTTGCCTCTAAACCAAAGAGATGAATCCATTGTAAACAATATCCATGTCTTTTTCCCTCAAACGATTGAGGATGCTCGCTCCGTGAGTAATCTATTAAAAGGAAATCATACCTATCTAGATAAAGAAATACAAGCTTTAGAAAGCCTACAATCCTTTGCTTGGGAGGCAAGAGAATTTGGAGGTAGAGAAAGAACTTACTTAGCAATTGCAGTTTACAATCGTAAGGACTTCAATGCAGAAATCTTAGGTAGAATGGAAACTTTAGACGGACATGCTCTCTATGCAAAAAGGATGATAGATAGTTTATTTTCTATTTATGAGTATTCTGATGCCCTATCAGAAGATTATAAAAAAATGAATTCCCTTTATTATTCAGATTATTATCGAAATAAAGAATTATTGAAAAACCAAATCCGGAGAGGGGAATTCAAAGAAAATTTTGGTACTTTTTTTCAAAGTTCATCAGAGGCATTAGATTCTATTGTCCAATTGGTTAGATCGTCTGCTAAAGAGTTAGTTCCTGTCCAGGAAAGAATTGTTCGGAACGCTATGATACAGTTTATTACGAGTTTGGTGATCACCATCATTGCATTGGGAATCGGATTTTTTTCTATACGCTATTCTACAAAGACTTTGATCAATCGAATTACAGAAGCCTCACAAGTTCTAAAAAAATTAGCAGCTGGTGATAAGTCTAGCGATATTCAGCTTCATGGTTTACAAGCTGTCGAAATCGCTGATCTTATGGAAGCGGCGCGTACGTTCCGAAAGAATATGCTTGAATTAGAAGAATTGATCTCCGATCAATCTTCTGCTGTAAACCAAACAACTACTACAATGGTTTCTTTAGAAAAATCCTCCAGAAGAACCGCAGAGGAAGCACAAGAGGGTGCAAAAAAATCATTAGTAGCCCTAAATGTAGCCCAAGACGGTGAAAAAATGGGTGAGAAAATGAACCTAGTGCAAGACCAAATTGAACGTGTTGTTGACCAAATGGCCCAGAAAATTGAAGTATTAGGGGAACAAACGAGCGATATTTCGACTATTGTGAGTTTGGTGGGAGAATTGGCAAACCAAACAAATATGTTGGCCTTAAATGCGGCGGTGGAAGCGGCAAGGGCTGGTGAATTTGGGAAAGGATTTTCCGTCGTTGCATCTGAAATTCGGAAATTAGCTGATGAATCCAGAAACTCAGCCGCTAGAATCCAAAGTATTCTTTCAGAGATTAAATCTTCTTCTCAAGACGCCATCCAACTGAGCAGGAAGGGAAAGCAGTTTGTGGAAGAAGGCTCTACTATCGTAAGCCAAACCACTTCTAAATTTAAAGATGTATCCCAAACATCTCGTTTCGTTTCGGAAACAATCGAAACCATTGCCTTAAATTTAAAAGAACAATCAAGAGCTTATGGTGAAATTACCTCCGCTATGAATTCGTTAAATGAAAAAACAAATCGGTTTATTCAAAACCAAGACTTTGAACACAATCGTAAATAATGTATTCAATGAGGATAGTGCTAGTTGTGGGAAGAATACTCAGAAAAAATAAAATTAGCATGATATTGTACAAGCCTATCAATGGATAGGCTTCCGAAAAATATTGAAGATATTTTTTTATTCTACAATTAACTCAGATTCGCTACTGTTCATGTATTCATTGTTGAGGGTTTTCACTGTATTGCCATTGATACTTACTTTGAATCCTCGACCCCAAAAGATTAATATCTAAACTAATACATATCCTAGCCAGAGTCAAATGATTCAGAAGAGTCAATCGGCAATCGATCATAAACATTCCTCACGATGCTAATCTTTACATCCCAAATAAAAGTAGATCGTATTCAGCCTATGTCCAAAGAGATAAAAGGCAAAGGAAAAAGAGAATCGTATTCTTACTGAGTATTTTCCTTAAAGAATCTACTCTTCGTTGATTCATGAGTAAATCTACTAATGTGTTCGTAAAGGGAATTCTCGCTTTATCTTTATCACATAATTGTTTATGAGTTTAGGCTTGAAAAACTAATCCGAAAATTCTATCTGGTAAAGATAGTGGTACTAAACCTTAAAATCTCTAGCTATATACGATTTGCGGTTTTGCTATGTTTATTTTTTTTCCATTATTGCCGACCTGCAGCTCTTTCCAATCCTTGTGATCCAAACAGTAGTTCCCTCACCAATACACTCCTCTTGAAAGCTACCTTAGGAGATCGTAATTTGAGCTGTGATTTTTCCAATAGAAATAGCCCTACCTATTTTATTTCAGGAACCATAAACGGGTTATTGGCAACAGGACTAGTCCTACAAAATAATGGTGGAGATGACTTGAGGATAAACTATGGAGCCAATAGCTTTCTTTTTCCAACAAGAACCTCCCTATACAATGTAACTGTCAAAACCCAAGCCAAAGACTTTAGCTGTACTGTCGCCAATGGTTCTGGTAGGGCGCTTTCGGACATAACAAACGTTACTGTTTCTTGTCAACCAAAACAAGCAGGCTATGTGATCGTTTCGAATGTCACCTCCACAAATATTTCGGTCTATTCTGTAAACCCTAATACGGGTTCACTCACCGAGATTTCTGGCTCACCGTTTACCAATGCTTTATGCGCAGCAAGAGGTTTGGCAATATCACCTGATTCTAGTTATGTGTATGCGGCATGCCAGGGAGAGGATAAAATACGTGTCTATTCCATCACAAAGAGTAGCGGCATGCTTGTTGAAATAGCAGGTTCTCCTTTTAATGTTCCTTCCGGTATCCCAACAAGGCTTTCTGTAGATCCAACAGGCAAATGGTTAGTCCTTGGCACGAACAACCCTTCTGCGCTTATACATATGTATGCTATCTCTGCAAATACCGGAGCACTTACCTTCCTTGGAAGCTACGCTACGTCCGCAGCTCAGCCCTACGCAGTAACATTTGACGCCACTGGAAAATTTGTCTACGCAGGGATTGGTCTGAACGGTAATGTTGACGGCTGGACTTTAAATACGACGACTGGTGCTCTTAGCTCGGTAGGATCGCCTGCTCCCGGAGGAAGCAATGCCATCGATATCACAACAGACCCTGCAGGTCGTTATCTTTTTGCTGCTAATTATTCTGGCCCAGGCCGCATATTTGTTTATACAATCAATCCTACCACGGGAGTACTTGCGCAAATCTCAGGACTGGGACCAGGTTTTAGCACAATTAATGACTCACCGGATTCTATTTTTGTCGATCCCAAAAGTCGCTTCGTGTATTCAGGGAACCAAACACCTGCTAATCTAGCTGGATTCACTTTGGACATCTCCACAGGAACCTTAACTACAATGGCAGGTTCTACTTTTTCTGGATATTCTGGTGCCTTGGCCATGGACCCATCCGGTACCTATTTGTATTCCGGAACAGGAGGATTTGTGCGAGCCTTCACCGTGAATCCTACAACTGGAGTTCCATCCTTGGTCGGCACATTTGCTGCAGGCACTGACCAAACAAGCATCGTCATCGCTTCCTACTAAGGAATAGGAATTGCTTTTCATCGAAAACATAGAGCATCCAACCATGGTTTTGGTTTTTTTTTGGCTTTTCTAGAGACTTTATCACCAGAAATATGAATGAAACAAAGGTATTTTAACTTTGGGCTCGTTCACAAAAATCTCAACCTCACATTCTAATCCAAAAACAATTCTTTAACATTCTCTCCAGGCAAAAAGCAAGACTCTCGTTTTCCAAAGAGGCGGTAGCGATATTTGGCTATCAGACTATATACAAAATCCATAATAAAAAAAGGAAATATCGATAGTATGATACTGATTATACGATAAATACCTTGCAAGCTATACAAGATTTGGATGACTGCTTGGGCTTTAGTGTAGTATTTGCCATTACTTGCAAACACAACACTTTCTTTCCCAACAATTTGTCCCAATTTCTGTAAGCTTAAGCCTAGCTTTCCGTCTAAAGAGGCATAGCGAAGGACTTTATCTTTGTCCAACTTGAGAAGCAATTGAACTGTAGTGCTACAAAGAATGCAAATATCATCGAACAATACAATATTGGCCGTTTGCTGTTTTGTGGAAGGAGATGTGAGGTTTACGAAATGTATCGATAGATACAAACATGTTATGGCGATAAGGGCATTGAGAAGCCCAAGTGTTAGACCCATCAGGCTGATTCCAAAGGCAATGTTTGGAAATCCCGGGAAAAATTCATGGCTAATGACTAAGGCCATCGAAGTACAGATTGCAACAAAACTTATACTTGAAAACAAGAGACTCTTTCTGCCCCGACCTTTAAGCTGAATGCTTATTAGAAGGAAGAGAAGAGGGAGAGAAAGCGTAAGGCCGAATACAGCAATTGGTTTCATCAAAGGTATACCTTCCATACCCAATGCTACCAAAAGAAAGCAAAGAATAGCAAAAAGACTATAGAATTGATACAGAAATTTTGATTTAAAATTGGATAGATATCCTATACAAATAAGAAAGATCCACCCTAGATAGATACTATGGAGAGAGGCATAATAACTCCATCTTTGGTCATAGCCAAGAAGCTTTAATCCAAGTGCGTCAGCTACATACCAGCTGGCAGAAAGGAAACTAAAGAGAAATGGGAGAGCCAAAACGAGCCATTCTGCCGAAAATTTATTAAGAACAGGAGTTCTACAATATAGATAAAAACCATATCCACAAAAGAGCGGCCATACCAAAGCTAGGTACTGGACCGAGAAATAATGTCCGATAAACAAGAAACAAATGCTAATCTTATGTGCGTCCGAATAGGATCTATTGTTCTGAAGTAAAAACTGATTAGTGGCAATGGGCGCTAGAATAAATCCCACAAAAAGGAAACATTGTAATAGGAGGAACTCTTCCACTAGGATCAGATTCCTATCTTTGTATAGACTCATCCAGTTCTTTTCTTATGACATTGGGAGAGGTGATCGCATCAACAAAGAGATCTGACATGGGAACAATCGCTTTTTTCTTTTTGGAAAGAAGCTGTAGCGGACTTGGGTATCTGTATCGAATCTGCCTTTGTGGCTTTCCGTCCGTTTTATGCCTCCTATATTTTCAGTATTTGGACAAATCTAAGTTTTTATATGGATCGAATATTACCTTTTAGGCTCTCATTCTAAAATGGGACCCTTTCGAAGACTTCTCGGATTTCTTTTAATTTTCTTGCGATTACAATAAACCGATCATCAGTTGAAGGAATAAGATTTTTATATAATTTTCTCTCTCTTTGCAGCATCCGTAAAAGAATTTTTTTACCGATAAGTGAAAGTTTGAATTTGGAAGAAGTCGAGTGCTTTGGGTTGTAGTTTGCTTCGATGAGTTTCTTTTTCTGAAGTTTGATGATGATTTGGTGCATTCTCTGTCTGGAAACATTCCTCATAAATGCCAATTCTGGAATGCTTGCCTCTTCGGAAGCAAGAAAAAATAAGACACTCCTTTCCGCAGAATCTAAATTCTCAAAGGCTTGGGTCCGCTCCTCCACAAATTGCATTCGATAAAACAAGCGATTGACTTCATCTATTAACATTGATAGGTTTACCCAATTCTTTTTATTTTTCATTAGTTTATCCTCTGGTATTGATTATCTAGTATTTCTTATGGAAAATAATTAATCAAATAAATTGATAAAACGTCAAATTATTTTACCAATATTTAATGGGAGAAAAATCATCCAATTTGACAAAATTATTTTCTTTTGTTTGTTATTCATATGAACATTCAAACTAAATTAATTTATCTACTTTTGTGTTTCTTCTTGGTGTACGCTTTCGGTTTCCAGGACGTACCAAATACAAAACCAATTCGATTCGAATTGCTTTTATTAAAATATATTCTAATTGGTATGCTAGTTTCGTTTATAGGATATACAGTTTACTGTTCTCTAAAGGAGAATTTTGTTAAATCATTGAAGAAAACAGTGCAATTGTTTTGGGGTCGGCAGTTCGTGATTGATCTGTACATAGGAATCTTTCTTTTTTCATTTTTTCTCTATATGTTCGAAAAATCGTTTTCTGTTTTGTTTGTATGGCTATTGCCTTCTATTGTATTTGGAAATATCATTCCTCTAGTCTATCTCATCACACATTTTGAAATGATTTGTGGCTTCTTTGGGTTTTCGAACTGAGAGGGGAAAAGAGAAGGATAGTAGTATACTTCCTTCTCTTGTATTGAGTTAACTTTGTTTCCCTTCGATGATTTGGAGGAGAGTAAGGGCTGCTATTCCCAATCTTCGGTCTAATACATTGCCTGTGTCCATGGAAAAGTCTACCCGAAATTGCGGTAAGAAAGGGTTGAAGGTTTGTTTGAAGATACCGAGTGTATTGCCTGAAGCAGTAATGTAGAAGGTCTGCGGAACCAAATTGGTGAGAATCCTCCGTAAAAGAGCTTTAAAAAGGCTATCTTCCGCTAAGAGGGCAATGGTTTGGCCATTTGCATCGAGAACCTCCCACTCATCTTTTAGGATAGACTTAAACCCCTTTCTACGAAGTGAACCTACCTTTTCTTTTGTGGAAGCATCAATAACTTCGTAGGTGCCTGAGAAATCAATGATAGATTCGGTTCGAATCTTTAACAATTCATTGGTTTTGGATTCATCCGAGAAGATGCTGATATCTTCTTTCAATTTGAATGCCTTTTGTTTGACAAAGAAAAGAAGAGCGTTCTGATTTTCATCGAAGATGCGAAGCTCTCCGCCAAAAACAGCAAGAAACGATTTTTTAGAATAGAATTTGTTTAAAAGAAATGGATTCATCGGAACAAACTGTATTTGATATTTTCTAAAGGTTCAACTACTTTCTTTCTTTTTACGAACCTTCATTTTGGCCAATGACCAGAAAATTATAGAGCCAAGTAAATCCAATAAATAGAAATACAAATACCATCGTAAAAACATTGAACAGTTCTCGTTCCACAAGGCTTAAACTTATGGCACTCATACCTAGGATGAGCAGTATACAGGCGTAAATCGGAAGTACTTTGGGGTATTTTGTAGATTGGAACATATTTCCGAGAGGTGCGATCAGGCAAAAGCCAATGATAGAGAGAGAAGCAAAATGATACTCTTGGAAAAAAAGGCAAAGGAGTATCCCAGAGAAAAAAAGGAATAAACTAACAGCCACAAAATTTGCACTCCATTTCTCTTTTGGATTCAGTAGGTGTAGGCCAAGCGGATGCAATCGAAGGATGAGATTGGCGATCGGTGGAATCAGCCAAGTTGAAAATGCAAAAATACCTAAAACAACAAGGATAGGATAGATAAAAAATTGTAAGTTTTCATTCAGCTTTGCGATGGTTTTTAAGGAACGTACTAAAAGAAAGAATCCCAAAAAATACATCCATTGGAATTTTGCTGTTTGGTTTGAGATAAAAAAGCTATATTTCAGGAAGATTCGATAAATAAAGTAGGTAGCTTTTAATGATTCCGACAAACCTTCTTTCGCATATTCGAAATTGGGATCTTGAGTGAGAGCTTCTTTGAAGTGCATCTGAGCCTTTTTGTAATCACCCGCTTCCAATAATCCCCATCCATAATTTGCGTGTGTATAGGGATCATTCGGATCGTTGCGGAGAGCTCCCTCGATAGTTTTGAAGGCTTCAGGATTTCGGTTTAGTTTAACGAGTGCTTGGCTGCGTGCATTTAACGCTAAAGTATCTTCTGGATCGATCGATAAAGCAAGATTTGCAATTTCTAGAGCATCATTGAATTGTTTTCTCTGAATTTTGATTTCAGCAAGATGTCCATGATAGGAAGCAAACTCAGGGACAAGTTCAATAGCTTTTTTGATGTATTTCTCGGCTTCTGAATACTTTTGCTGGTTATAATATAAGATAGATTTGATATTGAACGCATATGGGTCGTTTGGTGAAATGGCCAGAGCATTGTCAATTGCGACATGTCCTTTGGGATACTCTTTTTTTAGATTGTATAACTGAGCAAAGTAAATAAAAATCAATGCCTCTCGGGGATTTTGTGAGAGCATAGCAGAAAGTTCTTTCTCGGCCTTGGAGAAGTTTTTTTGTTTAAAGTAAACTTCTATTTTTTCAAATTGAATTTCTAAATTCATTGATTGGTTCTCATTTTTTGATTTTTAGATATTTTAGGATTTCATCGTAGAGCCCTGATTCATTTGCAAACAAAGCATAATTCTTTGCCGTTTGGAACCATTCGGTCGTTGTAGCCTTGTGCTTTTTTAAGGCATTCAGCAAATCTTTTGTTTCCAATGGACTGGGGACTCCATCAGCAAAAGATTTTTCTAGTTTTTCTTCTACGGCAATGTCAATGAGTGCATCGATATCGGCACCAGAATAATTTTCTGTTTTCTTTGCTAAGGTTTGGAAGTCCATGGAACCGACTGGCTTTCCAGCCAATTTCAACTTAAAAATGGATTCTCTCGAGATTTCATCCGGAGGAGATACAAAGATGATCCTATCAAATCTACCTGGCCTTCGGAAAGCGGCATCTAAATTCCAGGGTGCATTGGTCGCACCAATGATGAGCACTCCATCATTTGAAGTATTTACACCGTCTAATTCCTGTAAGAATTGGTTAATCAGGTGACGGGAACTAGATTGTTTCATATCAGAACGACTTGCCCCGAGTGCATCGATTTCATCGATAAAGACTACGCAAGGGGAGTGTTCTCTTGCAAGTTCGAATATGGAATTGAGATTTTTTTCGCTATTTCCTATCCACATGTCTAAGATTTCATTGAGGCTGACATTGATAAACTTCGCATTCACTTGGCCTGCAGTAGCCTTTGCGATATAGGTTTTGCCACAGCCTGGAGGACCGTACAATAAAATTCCACCGCCGATTTTTTTTCTATAGGCTTGGTAGAGTTCGGGATGGAGGAGTGGTTTTATGATTTTGAGATCAATTTCTTTTTTGACATTTTCCATGCCTCCGATATCTGAAAAGTTTGTTTTGGGTTTTTCAATAAATCGAGGGTCAAAGTCCTCACCGTAACCATCATCACCGTAACTTTCGTCCGCATCCTCAGAATCTGTAAAAGCTATTCTTGATTTGAAGCGTTCTTCCATCTCTGCATCCACATAACTGGGATCAATGGACTGTGCTTTTTTGTAGGCATCCATTGCTTTTGTGATTTGGTTCTCTTTTAGTAATGCTTTAGCATATAGGCCATGAAGGCTTGCGTTTTGATTTTGTTTTTGGATTTCATCTTCCAGAATCACACAGCAGGCTGAATAATTTGATTTTTGGAAGTATACGTTTGCAAGGCCTAGTTTGACTTTTGAGTCATCCGTAAATTTCAGCAATTGAAGAAATTCTGATTCTGCTTCCGTAAATCGATCCAAAGCCAGTAAGTTTTCTGCCAAAAGCATCCTAAGGGGAACATTTTCGGGAGAGTATTTCAGAGCCTCGCGAAGGCTCTCGATTGTTTCTGGATTCATTCAGACAAGTTTAGGTGGGGAAGAGAAAAATCCAGAAGAATATTTTGCTGAGTAAGGAGGTCGAACTCCAGAAATCCTTTCCCTAAGTTTTTAATGAAAAGAGGATTTAAAAATGTCACAATTGAGTTTTCGAGATAAATTAAATTCTTTACTTTTCACTTCCAAGCATTAAGATCTAAAACTTTTATAATTTCTTTTTGTTCTGCTAGAAGTGAGCTCGGACGAATGGTAGTTTGGATAGTTTTCTCTTAGAATCTAAAAGGAATGGAGGTCACCTATGGATGCCATCACTCAAAATCGCTTTCGCATAGCAAAGCTTTGTTCATTCGTTATACTGATTTGGAGCCAAATCCATTGCCAAATTTACTCTCAGTCCAGCGATATTTCTGAAGATGAGTATAGAAAACTGGGTCTTCGTTTGCTCACAAACTATCTCTCTTCACAAAATTTTCCTCCCCCTAAATTGGATGATCGTTTGAACCTGACAGCACTTAAACATGGAGAATACCTGACGCTGAATCAAAATTATAATCCAGGGTACGAAATGAACACACAAGAGGCTTTGGATTGGATACACAAAGAAAAACCGGGACTGCCGGGTTTTATCGGCGAGACTCCTAACGACCAAGCGATTGCCATGGGTTTTAAGCCAGCAAACGGTTGTGGTGTGGTGAATACAGTCTTGCCAATTATGCAAAAGTCTCAGAGAAATTCACCAGAATTCCTTCTACGAGGCCTTTTAGATACCCCCTTTCATAGAAGTATGGTATTTAATCCGGCTATCAAACGAATCGGATTGCAGAGAGTCGATTATGAGAATGGAAAATTAGTGCTCGTTTACTTTGCCGAAATCTGCGTAATCGGTGAAAAAAAGTCCTTTGTCGTTTACCCAGGAGCAAATGACAAGATGATTCGATTGCGAATGCCTCCAGAACTTCCGAATCCCTTCCCCAGTTTACCATATTTAAGCTATTCGTCAGCTGTATCGATTCAACTCTTCTTTGATGAAGATCCAAAGACAGAACTCTATTGGGAAGAGGCAATCCTTCTAGATCCGAATGGAGAAAAAGTGCCGATCTCATTGTTGAGTTTGGAAAACCCTCCGCCAGATACAGAGGCATTCTTAAGAGGACTAAAATTTGTAGCCTTTGTTTCTAATGCTCCTTTTCAACCAAACACAACATATACGGTAAAGGCAAAGGTAAAAGATGGTAATGGAAAACAAGTATTCCAAAAGGTTTGGAAGTTCACAACGGAGCCCGAGGACTCTTTTGATCGAATGTATACAAAAAATATCCCCAATGTGATCACAGGTGACGAGGTCTATGAGTAATTGATGCACTCGCAATGGGGATGAATGCAGCACAGCTGGACTGTGCTCACTTTGGTCCAGCTGTGTAAATCTAAGGAGAGAGCAGGATTATAACTTGCTAGCCTCGTCTTCGTATACTTTCGCATCTGCCTCGAATTTTTCAGCCAATTCGAGCATTTCTGCTTTTCTATTGTCTTGGTAGACAGCCTTTCCACCACTTTTTGATTTTGCTAGGTCTTTGTATTTTTGTGCTACATCGCGGTGGTCTTTTGCCACTTTCAAAAGATAGTTTTTTACAATCTTTTTTTCTTCAGGGGTATTTGCTTTTTGGACTAGAACTTTTTCAATGTCCTCCAAAGCAAAGACAGAACTCGTAGCGAGTAGTAGAACAAGCGTAATTACATATTTCATAATTTTTAACACTCCTGATCCTTAGACAGCGAAATCAGGAAAAGTTCAAAAAAATACGATGTTTTATTCGTGTAATTATTCTCTTGTATTAAAAAAATTGAAATTTTTTTTCGGAGCAGGGACTTCGTGTTCCGATCGAGCTTAGTTGAAAACGGGCATTCCCTAGGTAAGTGGGCTTACCATTTTTCCCTTTCCTCTCCAATACTAAACTGTCTGAGAATATTAAATCCTACACAGAATTCTTGTTTCATAAAGTCGTAATCCCCTCCGCGTAACAATTGTGTTTGTGCCAAAGTTCTGGTATTGGAGACCATAAACTGAAAGACATGTCCGCCCGTTTCTAAGTCAAAGCCAATTCCAAAAGGAACAAATTTATGTTTTACGGGCTCATCCAAAATGATATTTCTGAGTATGACTTCTGATAGGGATATACTTCCATTACTTAGTCCTGTGTTGATTTGATCGCTAGTAAATTGATTTGCTCCCGCTATGGAGGTTTTTTGGGATTCTTGGCTATAACTTGAGCCTATGAAATCCCTTTTTTTGCTTAAGATGGTACTAAAACTAATATCAAACCGAGTAGAGAGTTTGATCCTTCCGCCAATGTCTAGGCCATACCTGGTGTTATCTATTTCAGTAGGAGTAAAATTCCTGTGCACATACATAGGTGAAATTTGCAAAGAAAGTGTTTCATTGATCTTTCGGGAAATGAGCAATGAAGAGAGATAAGAGGTTTTGTCCTGGTCTGTCAGTTCATATGTATTCAGACCTTTATTGATTTGGTTATCAATCGCTGCATTGCCTGTCCAGCTGCGAGTGAAATAGGAATAAGTATAGGTTTGCTCTGATGTCTCAAGGCCAATAACACCATATAGGCTAAGGGTAAAGGGGATATTCGAATCTTGGCTAAAGACTCTATATTTGGTGCGAGTCTCCCATGTTTTGAATTGGGATGTTCGCGCTAGGCCCACCATCCAGCGATCGGACAAACCGTAATCCAGTGCGAGTTGTGTATTCGCTCCTTCATCTAGACCATAGAAATCATCTAATCCAGATTTGGCATTTCCGAAGCGGTGGTTGAATCGAAATACTAAATTCTTTTCTCCAATGTCCTCCGTGGAGGGCATAAAGATCATACTTGATCCCATGAAATGCGTGTTTGTTTTTCTATCTTGGGAGTAAAGGAAGTTGGAAACAAAAAGAATGAGGAATATGAGAAGTGTTGGTTTCATTTGGGAGTTTCCCAGATTAGGTTGAGTTTGACTTGGATGATGGGATTTATTTTTAAAAAGAGAAGTTTGGGAACTTGGATCTTATAATCAGAAAGTTTGATGCTAAAGTATGAGATTTGTTCTACACCTTCTTTAGTTTTTTCTACTTTCCCCGTAAGTTTCACCTGCCCTTGTCTCACTCCATGGAGTTCCAAAGTTCCAATCGCTTCTACTTCTCCCGTTTCTTTGGTCTCCGAGACTATGCCATCGAAGCTTGCAATCGGGTATAGATTGGTTTCAAAGTAATTTTCATGTAAGTGAGAAGTCTGTAATTTGTTATCCGTTTTGATCCCATCAAGTTCAATTTCTATATGAATCTTTTTACTGATCGGATTGAATTGACCACTCACTGCTTCTCCTTTGCCCCAGATAGATTCCAATTCAGTCTCGGATTTAAATGTTATCTTACCCGATTTGACCTTCCAAGTTTGGTCTTGGGCAAAGATAGGGAAACAAAGAACTAGACTTAGCGCATAACAAAAGAAAGATCTCAAGGATTTGCTCCACTTTGGATCCAACAGAACAATGCACGATCTAAATTTGCATTGGAATAAATGGCCATTGAGCCCGTAGATTGTTGTCGATATAGGTTAGAATTGGATGCATTCCCCGCAGTGACAAGCGCTCTGACTTGTGAGTAAACAGTCGTATTGAATCGGGTTGTACCATCATGACAACCAGACCTTCCGCAGGAACTATCAAAACCTGCTGAACGTAAGCTGGAAAAGGTTTGATTGGAACTGTCACAGCTCGGAGTGGCAGTCCTTGCATTGGACGCAAGTTGGAGCAAAAATGATTTCGTTGCAATCTCTCTTTCTTTATCAGCTGACGAGTGATAGGTGCAAGATGTGAGAAATGCTAAAAGGCTGAAAAGGATGGCACTGTACATGATGTTAACTTACGGATTTGTGCCGCCTAGGATCCAACAATAGATTGCTTTGTCAACAGCTTGGTCTGTATTTCCACTCATCGATCCTGTTGATTGGATGTTGTAAAGAGTCGAGCGTGTAGGAGAGCCAGATATCGTATAATTTTTTACTTCATTGTAAACGGTGACCCGGAATTTAGCCGCTTCACTTCCTCCAGTTGCGTGGCAACTTCCTCCGCAACGAGTTTCAAAACCAGCGGTTTTTAAAGTTGCAAAGGAGGGTGCACTCACCTCACAGGTGGGAGTAGGAAATCTTCCCGTGCTCGTGGAGCTCCCATTAGAGGATGAACTTCTAGAGAGGGCTAGGATTCCAATGAGTTCATTTGTATTCTCTTTCTCTTTGGGGTCTATGACCTCGCAGTTCGAAAGGAAAGATATAAAGAAAGAGGTAAGCAAGAAGGATCGAATCGTCATGGGGTCAAGGGTATGGGAAATAGGAAATTCTGATCAAGAAGGAAAGATGTTGGAAGAGAAAAATTCCAAGATTTGACCAATGAAATTTCCAAAATGATGGATTGATTCTCTTGGCAGTCAGGAAGATGAAACTTTTTTATCATATAAGAAGATTGCCTCTCCGATCTCCTGATGTATAGACTCCGAAAGCAAAAGTGAATGAAATTAGAAACCGGAGGCCTTCCTTGCAAACATCCAAAGATTCTTTTGTGGTCCTATGTTCGTAAAAGAATCTTTCGTAAAATGAATGTTAATTGATTGGATTTATAGTCAAGGTTGAAATTCTATCAGAAGGGAAAAAAATGTCTCGCAATAGTTTCTATCGTCTGACTGAATCTTCCCGAAAATCGCAACTGCTTACATTAAAATTTGGGAACGGGAGGAAACGAAATGTATTTTGTCATGAAACCCAAACATCGGAATGTCTAAATCCTTGATTTGGAGTTGATTTTGTCCTGTATTCTGCTAAGATCACCTGCTGTATGAATCGACTTATTTTCAACATCCTCCTCGTTTTTTCGGTCTCCTTTACGGGTCTATCTGCACAGGAAAGGTCAGTCGACTTTCAAACAGGAAGGATCTGGAAAAAACCAAATTGGCCTAGAGAATTGCCAAAATCGTATGAAGAAGTACAGGCAATCCCGGTTCCAAACTTGGCTGATGTTTCACTTCGGATTCCCAGTGGCTTTACAGGAGAGCTGACCGGCCCTGAAGGATTAAAGGCTTATATATGGAATTCCAAACTATTTAAATGGGAACTGAAAGATGGAACCAATGCACAGATTTGGGAAAATGGAAATTTTCAAATCAATACGGGTGATGGATTTATTTTTAAATCTTTTACAAACGCCTGCAATGGCTGTAAGGAGACGATTTACTTACAATACCCGGATGGATCTAGTTTAAATGGTTATTATCAACAAAAAAGATCCAAATATGATTACGTTGTCAAAGATTCTTCAGGCGTTGAACATAGATTATATGAGTCAATCGGATATAGAAAAAAATCAAACAGAAATGCCTTACCCAGCCTGAAAG
Organism: Leptospira ryugenii; assembly: GCF_003114855.1. Classification (NCBI taxonomy): domain Bacteria; kingdom Pseudomonadati; phylum Spirochaetota; class Leptospiria; order Leptospirales; family Leptospiraceae; genus Leptospira; species Leptospira ryugenii. Next base: position 30,175 of record NZ_BFBB01000001.1, read on the forward strand.
AATTTGGGATCACGGCACCAGAATCTTTTTCATCCATCAAATTTCCATTGTTTTTGGAATACGAAGACCTCGCCTTAGAAAAGCCAAAGGTATTGTCCGTGCATTATACAGGACCAGGAGGAGGCCTTGTCTATTTCCATTCAGATAAAAATTATAGTTGGGATAAACCAAATGAATTTGTCTATGTTGAATATGCTCCAAACAATTGGAACCTAACATTTAAGAATCAAATCAAAATAGGTTCTTCTTTAGACAACTGTAAGGATTGCAAACCAAATATGTACGTCCAATGGCCAGATGGTACTCGGATATATAGAAGATGGGATGCTCATAGAAAAGATTTTGACTATATCTACCAATCTGATGAAAGCAATTCTGCTTTAAATTGGTTAATGCCCGACCCTAGAAAATTTGGAGAACCTAAAACAAACATAGGCCCTTATGATATCTACCATTCCTCAGAGTGGAATTTTGTGATGCAGGGATTGAGAGAAAATTGGAATGTCGCCGAATTCAGAAAATTTTTAAAATCAGAATTTCAATTGGAAAACGAAGGTAAAGTTCCCATTCTCCTATTTGATACTCCACAGGCAATGTTTGCCTATACAGGTCGTACCCAACCAGGAGGGGGCGCCGAAGGAGGATTTGGTGGTCAAGATGGGATTACTATTTGCTGCGGAAATAAGCAGCCAAAAGCAACATCAGATCCAATTTTGGATGAAGACATGAAACGAAGGATGTACTTTGGGACGTATTACCATGAGGCCATTCACAATTTACATCAAATTGCCTGTTTGAATCACCGACGTGGCAAAACGAATATCAAAGACTCAGGTGTCTCGGATGCCTGGTTTGTCGAAGGTCTTGCAAATCATGCCACCTCTTTTTTTGAGCCATCGGTAAAACTTTCGATTTTGGAATCGACACAGAAGTTAGTGAATGAGGGGAGATTGCCATCGAGCTTCGATGGATTGATACGTGATGGCTACCAAAATCTATTGCCATATTCCATAGGTGCTTATATGGTGCAGTACCTTCACAAAAGATATGGAAAACAAGCAGTAACAGAATACATCCGCCTTACTTGCCTAGGATCTAGTACGCATGAGGCAATCCAAAAAATTACAAATCGTACGCCAGATCAATTCTATGCTGATAGTATCAGTGACTTCAAAACAACCTATGCACAGTCAAAAGAGAGTCGAAGATCTTGGAAGTATGCCCAGCTAACCAAAATGATTCCCAAAAACCTTAAAAAGTTTCAGAACTTCTCAAAAAATCGGATGGAATTACCCAAATCCATTCGAGATATCCGCTCACTTGAGGATGTTCTGCCAGTTTATGAAACATTTGAAGCGGACATCTCGGCCTTTAAAGGTAAACGTGAAGGTGACTTCCAAGGTCCCAATGGGGAAATGTTTTATCTTTGGCAAAATGGAACCTACAAATGGTTCGATGATGACTATACGGTTACTATTTTTGATGGAAAACAAGTTTCATTTGAATACAAAGGATGGAAGGCTATCGAATGGTTGGAATCAAACCAGAGAAAGTGGAGTGCACCTGACGGTAGTTCTGTGCTATTTGGCCCTAATGGAGAGTTGAGATACTTCGATGCAAATGGAAAGCCAGTTCCCTGAAACGAGCTACTCGGACTGCGAGCCTTGCAAATCTCTATGCTAAGGCTTTAAAATGACCTTTCCAGAATGTCCTCCAGATTCTATGTACTGATGGGCTTCCTTTGCCTCAGTGAGTGGGAAGATACGATCAATCTGGATGTGAAATTGGTTTTGTCTTAGGTATTCCAAAAATTCTTGGTAGATATTTCCTCTCTCTTCTGGGAGCAAACTTCCAAAATTGCAACCAATGAGATTGATTTCTTTGATCAATATTTGGAAAAGATTTAGTTCCACATCCTTTCCAGCACAAGTTCCAATCAAATACAGCTGGCCTCCTTTTTGCACAAGGCTTTGGATCGAAAACGGAATGCTTGGACCACCGACTGCATTCAAGACAATGTCCACTCCTTTCCCATCTGTCTGTTCTTGTATCTGTTTCAATGCGTTTGGATCATTGCTTTTGATTGCATAGTTTGCTCCCATTCCAATTGCAGAAACACAATGGCTTTCGCTTCGGCTAGTTACTATGGTCTTTGCTCCAAAGAGTTTACAAAACTGGAGGAGAGAAGATGCCACTCCACCGCTAATTCCAGGAATGAGGACGGAACGGCCCTTCATGTCACTTAATTTATATTTTGTGACATACAAAGCCGTAAGACAGGAAATCCCTATACTTGCTGCTTCCTCCATACTTAGAAAATCGGGAATCGAGAATACTTCGTTTGCTGGAACATTCACATATTCGGAGTACGCTCCTGGTCCACCAAGTCCTAAGGTCTCACCAAGAACCAGTACTCTCTCGCCTCCTTTCCACCTTCCTTGCAAATCAGTAGAAGAAATGACAACACCAGCACAGTCCATACCTAAAGTTCTCGGTAACTGCATCTTGGGATAGATGCCTTTTCGTGAAAGTATATCAAAGTGATTGATAGAAATTGCTTCTACTTTGATAAGAACTTCCCCTTCTTTTAACTTGGGTGTGACCAATTCTGTTACTGTTAGTTGGTCTGCACTACCATGTTCAAAAATTTGTATTGCCTTCATGAGAATCCCTTTGTAAGTCTATCCAAGGTAGCATAGATCATAAAGACCTTCTTCCTGAATTCAGACAAAGTATTCTGAAAAATGGACATTCATCAAAAAATAAAGTGGGAAAAAGATATGAAAAAAAATCTAAGTAGGATACAAATCTACCAAAAGAAACAAGACTCTGGTTTTCACCAACATAGACTTCACCAAATGTTGCTTGTGGAAAATGGAGTTTTTTTACTAGAAGATGATACAAAACGCCAGATTCTATATGACCAAACCATAGCTCTAATCCCTAACAAAACCAAACATAGAACCATCGCTTTGGGTGATGCGGTTACATTCCATTCCCTGTATTTTGATGCAAAAGTTGCAAATACTTTAGAAAAAGGCATTCATTTGATTCCTAGTCATCCTTTGCTACGCGCTCTTATCATTTCTTTGGAGGGGAAGGTGAAACAAACCGAAATCCGATCCTTAAGTTTGAAATTGATAGCCAAAATTCTTGAGGAGCTCCTCCCCAAAAACAAAAAGAGGGTCCTAGCACTGCCCATTGCCAAAAGTGAGAGAAACCAAAAGATCATTAACTATATAGAATTAAATTTCCGAAAAAAAATTCTCATTGAGGATTTTCAAAATGTATTGCCTTTGTCGACTCGCCAGATAGATCGTACGTTTCGTTCAGAGCTTAAAATCTCGCCTCTAGAATATCTTAAACTCAAGCGTATCCAAATGGCCGTTATTCTTTTGGAGACGACTGAAGAGGCAATCACTGAAATATCATTAAGCTGTGGTTATGAAAGTTTATCTTCGTTTTATGCACACTTTGAAGAAATCATTGGCACCTCTCCGAAACGGTTCCGAAGAGGTGGTATTTCATTATCTTAAGATCATTGACTATTTTAACTTTGCGTTGACAAGGCCATAGACCCCATAACCTATCATATATGGAAGTGCATAGTCTGGATATTCTTTTGCGATTTGTTTTTCCAAGACTTGGTAATGTTTGTTTGCTTGATCTGACTTAAGTTCCGTTTGTTTAGCACCTAAATCTTTTATATAATCTGTAACGATTTCATCAACTTCCTGCAGATAGCTTTTTTGTTCCTTAACTGCCTCAAACAATTTGGCGACCTTTCCCCTTCCTCCGTAAACAATACTTTCCGAATTGCCGAGTGCCTTTAGTTTCTCTAAAGTTTGTACCCATTCATTTATGTCCGGATTTGGTTTTCCATTTTGGATTCCACCTTCCAGCCAAGCATGTGTCTTAAAATGGATCAAGTCTCCAACCAAGAAGGCATTTTTTTCAGGGATAAAGGTTACTGTTTGGTTAGAACTCACACCCTTTGACCCAAGCTCAGTCAAACGAAGGCTATCTCCATTTTGTAATTTAAGATCGTACGATCCTTCAAATTCAAGATCAATCTTTCCAAGTTTCGGATAATTCGACTCCGTAAAGGCCTTTGCTATTTTTGTCCAGTAGTACTTTTTGTACTCATGTACACCTTTGATGGCAGATGCAGTTTGTTTAGAAGCGATTACCTTTGCTCCCAATTTTTTAAAGCTAGAAATTGCATTGAATTTATCAGGATTGGGGTGGCTGATTACTAGATACTTGATTGGACTTTTTGTTTTGCTTTTTAGAAATCGGATGCATTGTTCCGCATACTTTTCGGTAAACTGAGTATCAAACGCGACAACTTCCTCACCATTATCATAGAAGAATGTTTTTGTGCGAAAGCCCCCATCGTCGGACTCAAATTCGTAAATGGTTTTAGTTGGGTTTGCGAATAGACTTCCTGAGGCTAGCACTGCCATCAGAAACATTGAAATTTTTTGTAGAGTATTCATAATCTTATATCTCCCTTGTGGTCAATTGGATTGTAATCAGTAGATTATCAGGCTTTAGGGAAAGGTTCTTCGTCTGCGTGGACATTTCATTCTTGGATTCTGACAAAAGAAATGCTTTCCTTCTTTTTTTCCTTAGCCAAAATGAGTCCTCATGAAATTGATCCTTTTCTTCGTTTCGATTGCATTTAGTGTTCCCATCTATTCTTCTGATTTAATTACTTCTCTCCAAAAACAATGTGCCTCTCAATCAGAAGAGGAATTACCAAAGGATACTTACCTTCGATTTATCCAACAGATGGAATTCCAGAAGGCAAAATCTTACTGCGATACCTTGGAGAGAGACCCAAAAAATTGCAAAGCCTCAAGTAGATTTTGGTTGGCGAGTGTCTTCTATGCTGAACGTAGATTTGAAGAGGCATAGAATTATTTCAAGAAGGTGTCCAATTAACAAAAAGTTTCGGTAAACCAAGGGAGTGGATCAAATATAGCGATCATAAAACCGGCTGGGGGAATCCAGAGGATATGTTGAAGTATGCGATCCAATCCCGTGAATTGACTTTAAAATCTGATGGATATGTACAAAATGTAACCTATCTCATCATATCTAGAACCAACACCTTAGACAGCAAAGAGACAAAGAAAAAAATAGATAGATTTTTTAACCCTTGTTTGGCCTTACATGGCTATCTCTCTCTACAAGTACTTTCTAGGCATATAGAGTTATTTTCGAATGGAGCTTTGCGCCTTCAACTGAATCCCATTTGGCTAGACAAAACAGCAACACGATTGAATGACAAAAACTATATTATGATGTCGAGTTTGTCTCCCTGGACAGAGGACTTATCTCTATTGATGCATGAAATTACAAAGGAGAGTGATTTGGTTGTGATCGCCTTTCCTAGAGAAGGTGGAAACGCCAACGCAAATTATGGAAAACTTCCTATCGTTCCTGGTCTTGTCCAGTCTCCGACACGCACCTTCATCAAACTACCTTCCGAATGGATGCGTATGCTAAACTTTCCACAAATCTTTCATGAGTATATGCACACTGTAGAGTTTCTAATGAATCGAAAAGGAGAGAAAGAGTTCCATGCTACATCACACGGAGCAGACGGGAAAAAAGTCCAAGCACTCACAGGCTTGCCAACAGAGACCACAGGAGAAACCGATTGGGCAGAAGTATTGTTTAAGAGGCAAATCCAATGGAAAGTAGACGATATCGCCACAAAGAATGCTATGAATGGATGGCAGAGTTTATTTGGCATTCGCTCCGAATTGCCTAACCAGATTTCCCTAGACTTAATCCGAACGAAATTCTTAGAGTATTCGGAAAAAATGAAAGAGAAGGAGATAATCCAAGGAGCTGAAGAAGAATCCTCATATTGATTTTTCCGGAAATGAAGATGGAAACTTAAAACACTTGTAGAGTTTCCTGGGTTTATTAAAAAGGGACTGGATCGGAGGATTTTTGTGCGGTACCTCATTCAGTTTTTTCTTAAACGTAGCCTTTTAGTCAATGTACTCTTGGTATTCATCGTTCTCATCGCTTTGTCGAGCATTAGCACTATGAATCGAAATAAATTTCCAGAGGTGGATCTAGGTAAGATGATCATCACCACCAAATATCCTGGTGCCTCTCCTTCTGATGTCGAACAAAATGTGACTCGTTTGATCGAGGACGAATTAAAGAGTGTAAAGGGTATTGATAAATTTACTTCTGTTTCTGCTGAGAATGTTTCTTTGGTCACGGTGGACATAGATATCAATTATCCAAATTCAGATGAGGTAAAGGATGAGATACGGCGGGCGGTGGACCGAGTAACAACATTGCCAGCTGAAGTAAAGGAGAGACCTAATATCCGTGATTTAAAATCAACTGAGGCCCCAGTTCTTACGGTTGGAATCTCTGGTGATGTGGAATATGGCGAACTTAGACGCATCGCAAAGATTATGGAAAAAGATATCAAACACATTAAAGGTGTCTCCTACGTTGATAAATATGCTTTTCGTGATAAAGAATTTGAAGTAGATCTGGATCCAAATAAACTCAAAGCATATTACGTAGCATTGAATGATGTGCTTGTCGCACTCAATAGAAGAAATATCCGTGCTACTGGTGGTAATATTGAATCTTTTAACACCCAGAGAAATATCCTCACCTTATCACAGTTTGATTCTATAGAAGATATAAAAAACGTAATCGTGCGGTCAGAATTTGGAGGAGGACTAATCCGAGTCAAAGATTTGGGGATCGTACGTGAGTCTTACGAAGATGAAAAGATGCGAACCATTTTTAATGGCAAATCAGGGATCATGCTCGTGATTAAAAAAGCATCAAATGCAGACATCATCCGAGTTGTAGATACAATCAAAGAATACTTAAAAGAAAAACAAACAGTCCTTCCGAATGGTATTATTCTCACTCCTGTCAATGATGACACAAGAGTTGTGCGAAATCGTTTATCTGTTGTTACTTCAAATGCCTATCTAGGATTTGCACTCGTTATCATCATTTTGGTAATATTCTTGGATTTAAAAAGTTCCTTTCTTGTTGCCTTGAGCATTCCTGTTTCCCTTGCGATTACTTTCATTATCATGAAGTGGACTAATTCAGATATCAATTCTGTATCGCTTGCGGCGATGATCATTGCTCTCGGAATGATAGTTGACCAATCGATTGTTGTAACAGAAAACTCCATATTTTATAAAGCAAAGGGTTTTTCCAAATGGGATGCTATCACAGAGGGAACTTTGGAGGTGGTAATCCCTGTATTCGCTTCAGTATTAACCACGGTATTATCTTTTGGACCTATGTTGACTATGTCTGGTACTTTGGGTCGATTTGTCTACGTAATCCCTGTTGTAGTGATAGCCTCCTTAGTTGGCTCGCTATTCAATTCTTGGTTTATCTTGCCAAATCACCTAACACATATATTCCCAGAACAAGAAATGGAAAAAAAAGAAAATTGGCAGGATCGATTTTTTAATAGAATCTCCGTTCCTTACGCAAAATTGATGTTGCCAGTATTAAAACATAAATACCTTACCATTTCTTTTACTCTTTTTTTATTGGTATTTACTCTCTATTGGGGCAAAAACAAGGTTTTATTCAATTTATTTCCTCCTGACGGGGCAGATACCTTTTTTGTTTATTTGGAGATGCCACAAGAATCCACCTTTGATGCAACCGAGGAAGTCATAAGAAATATAGAGAAAGAGGTACAAACTCTACCTAAAGAAGAAGTTTCTTTTTACTTGTCAAAAATTGGTACACAGAGTACGCAAGAGCTTGCGGCACCAGTGGGAGGAGATAAACATTTGGCCTATACTCAGGTTACACTTGTACCATCCTCTGAAAGAAAAAGAGAAGCCCAATTGGTAATGGATGAGATTCGAGAAAAAATAAATAAAAACATTACTGGATACAAAGACATTACGTATGACTTGCAAAAACCTGGACCTCCTGCCGGTAAACCCATCGAAATCCACGTGCACTCGGATGTCGACGAGGTAAGATCTCGATACGTGAATCGAATTGTTGAAGATTTAAACCAGTTGGAAGGTGTGTTTGATGTGAGCACAAACTATAAAGTGGGAAGAGATGAATACAAACTCGACATCGACTATGTTAAATTAGCGGCAGTAGGTCTGAATGTACAAGATGTTGCGAGTACTTTGAGGATAGCTTTTGATGGAGTGCGCGCGACTTCTATTGTAAAAAACAATGAGGAGATTGATATCCGAGTTCGATTTCCCGAATCTGCTCGTAGAGAAATCGGCAATGTTTTACAATTAGAGGTGCGAAACCGAGAAGGGCGTTTGGTCCCTATTCGAGCCTTTGCAAGCCTATCAAAGGTAAAAGCAGAATCTTCTGTGTATCATACCGATGGGGATGTCACTACAACAGTTACAGCACGAACAAATGTCACAGTCCAACCGCAAAAAGTAATCGATTCGATTTTGGCTAAGTATGCACCAGAACTAAAGGCCAACCAAGACGTACGTCTTTCCTATGGTGGAGAGGCTGAAAAGACAAAAGAGTCTGTTAAATCACTTTTAATTGCATTCATAGGTGGAATCATTGCCATTTACTTGGTGATTGCACTTCTTTTCAATTCCCTATCACAACCAATTTTGGTTTTATTAGCCATTCCATTTGGACTTATTGGTGTTATCTGGGCATTCTATTTCCATGACAGGCCTTTCTCATTTTTGGGTTTGATAGGAGTCATAGGTTTATCTGGTATCGTCGTCAACAACTCAATCATGATGGTAGAGTTTATCAATAAAATCGTTAACGATGAAAAAGATACGGAAGGGTTTGATGAGAAAGAAATTATCCCACAAATCATCGAAGGAGCAGTGAGGCGCTTGCGACCCATTGTCATAACTACGGGAACTACTGTTTTGGGATTGATGCCAACGGCATATGGGATTGGAGGTTCAGACCGTTTCATTGAACCCATGGTGATCGCACTTTCCTATGGCATCATAGCCTCAACGTTAATCACTTTGGTACTGATCCCGGCCTTTTATCTTGCCAATTTGGAAGCGGTTCATTATGTTCGGTCAGGATTCCGTTTTTTGGCCAGGGCCTTACGCTTTAGAACCTAATTCATTTGATAAGATGAGATAAACGCACATGGAAGAGACTGAAATCAAAATTTTAGAATTTTCAGAACCGTATTTCATTAGGAAGTATTATTCAAAAGCCTCCTTGGATGAGATTGCTTCTGAGCTTGGCATCAGTAAGAAGACCATTTATAAATATTTTGATTCCAAAGAAAGCCTTCAGGTTCGTTGCACAGAAGCAAGAATCCAAAGGATCAATACTCAGATTTTAAAGATTTTTGAATCACAAAGAGACTTCCTTCAGAAAATTGATGAAGTATCGACTCTAATGACAGTAAAAGAAAATTTACTCAGTGCCGAGTATTTCTCTGATTTAAAAAAACATTGTCCCAAAGCTTGGAAACGATTCCAAGAGAACCAAAATACTTTCATTCCAGAGATCCTCAAAAAAACCATAGAGGAAGGGATCAAAAAAAAGTTTATCAAAAAGGACATTAATATAGAAGTTTCCATCGCCGTATATTTGATGCTCATGCGATCTCTTATCGATGGTTCGTATGAGCACCACATCGTATCTCGTTACTCTCCCAATGAGTTAAAACAAACATTCAATGATATTTTCTTTCGAGGCATTCTGAGAAGGGATTAGGCTCTAAGGCCTGAGGTAGTCTTTAGGCTTTCCACAAGATCCATCGCCGATCCTAGGCCCAATAAATCCAGGAAAGCTCTTGCCAAAAGAAAGAGCTTTGGTTTAAATGACTGATAGTCATATATAAATGACCGGTAGTCATTTTAGAGGAGAAAGGGAATGAAAATATTTGTTACAGGTGGTTCTGGTTTTGTTGGTGGCTCTGTCCTCCAGTATTGGAAGGGGAAACATGAAATAAAAGCTTTGTCTCGTTCTGAGGTAAGTGACCAAAAATTAAAACCGTTAGGAGTAGAAATTGTAAGGGGCGATTTATTTTCTTTGCCGGACTCCGCATTACAAGGGATAGATGTTATTTTACATAGTGCTGCCTTTGTGGGGCCCTGGGGAACTCGTTCGGAGTATTGGCAGGGAAATGTGGAAGGTACAAAACGTTTGGTCCAAAAGGCCATTGCGAGCAAAGTGAAACGATTGATTCATATCAGTACAGAAGCCACCATCTTCTCAGGCATCGATTTGGTGAACATCGATGAAACCTACCCATACCCCAAAAGCACTCCTTATCTATATTCGGAGACCAAAAGAGAAGCTGAAAAGATGGTTTTATCTGCATCCAAAGAAGGTCTGGAAACCATAGTGATCCGCCCACGTCTTGTTTGGGGCAAAGGTGATACTTCCGTACTACCTGTTCTTTTGGATATGGTCACATCTGGACAGTTTATGTGGTTAGGTGGTGGTAAGAAACAGACTTCCATGACAAATATTGAAAATTTGGTCCATGCCATAGACCTTTCTCTAAGCAAAGGTAAATCAGGGGAAGTTTACTTTATCACTGATGATGAAATATGGACTTACTTTGATTTTTTGACTGCTTATTTAAAAACACAAAATGTGGAAATACCTTACAAATCAATCCCATCCAATGTTGCTAGTTTAGCTGCGTGGATCGTAGAAGGGATTTGGCGGAGCCTATCTCTCAAGAGTCAGCCTCCATTGATGCGTTTCCCGACGGATGCTATGGGAAAGGAGTGTACGATTCGTATCGATAAGGCAAGGCAGGACTTAGGTTACAAGCCTGTCGTCAGCGTACACCAAGGTTTACAAAAGGTATGATTGCTTCCTAAGGAGATTCTTGCCAAGCCGGACTCTTTTCTATCGCAATAGGAACGAGGGTTAAGGTCCGGTTAGGAAGCGAGAGTTTGATTAGGGAGTTTATTTTTTGTTTCTTTGAAGAGTTTCTGTATCCAATTGCAGATTAGGCTTTTTGATACCTTGGGTTTTTACTTCAGAGAGCGATTGATCGATGACAGTACGCAATTGGCTATCATCCCGCTTTTCTTTTAAAAATCCTTCTACTTTGGTTTGGTTTCTCCAATAAAAACCATTTGCGTAGGATTTGACTGCGAAAGTTCGCACGGAACTTCTATCTGTTTCATCATTTATCTTTTGTTCGAGGAATTTCTCTGTATCAGCGCTCGGATAGTATTGCAGCAACATAATTGCTCTTTCTTTGGCGTATACCCTTAGTCCTGCCTCGTTTACCAAGGCTTTGAGATAGGGAACAGGTTCAGAGGTCACTCGATCAACTTGCGTTCTAAGCTCTTCAACCTGCTGATGACCAGTCTGAACTAGCACAGATTTGATCCTTTGGTAAGTGCTTGTATCCAAACTTTGTGCAAAGTTTTCATATGAGCTTACGGTAATGAGAAGGATTAAAATTATTTTACAAATTGCTTTCATGTATTTTTCCTTTAATAAACGATTGGGAAACGCCGTAAGATCCAACCCTGTTCTCCTGTTAGCTGCGTTTGGGCAGTGACACCATCACCTGCCCAAAACATTAAATTGCTAGCACCAGAATTTGTAAATCCCGTACCACTGCATTCATTGATATCAACGGTACCATTGGAATTTACATCCCGAGTGGAGAGACAGTAAGGAGTATCCGTTAAGGTGTCTCTTCTGTTCAAAGCATTAGATGACGATGAATTGAATCCACCTCGTTCGTTTGTATGAAATAAACCCAGAAAATGTCCAGCTTCATGAGCCATTGTATCTCCCATAAAGGTCTGGTCTGTCGTGGATAGACTGGAGCCTGCCGCACCGGAACTTCTATGAGGTTCTATGAAGACCACCATACCAGATTTTTTTGTCCCCGTGATCCCAGGAACGCCAGGGATTCCTGCAGAAATACCGAGAACACCTGCCGTTTGGCTATTGTTAGCTGTGAAATAGATATTCAAACTGTCTGCACTTTGTGCGGCTGCAGTACTCACATACATCTTTGTCAAAGAACCAGTTACATTGCCTGTATCATCTGAGAGATTTGCCAGAGTCTGGAATTCAGAGTTTGTAACCGTAGTCGCCGTAAACTCGAGATCAATTTTTACTGAATCTTGAGCATATATCGATTTCATCCGATTCACAGCAGTTTGTATACCTGCCTCGGTGGGAGTGTCATAGGTTCCAGAAATAAAGATCAAACGTACCTTTAGTTTTTTGCGGTAGGTCCATACTTTGCCTAGTCCACTGGTATTGTCCGAACCTGCGCTTGATGTGAATGTTCTCTCTTCATCCAAACTTGGATTGCAGTTCTGCACTATACTGTAGCTTGCATTGGTGGAGGATAAACTTACACCGGTGTTGATTTCAATGCTGAAGAAGTTGGATGAGTCTGGAGAAAAGGACGGTGCGGATGAACCCAAATACTCCGTGTTATTTCTACCATAGGGATACATACCTGAATAGGTTGTGGTGCCTACGCCATCTCGGCTAAAAAAATAGTTAGAATTGAGGATTAAGTAATTGAAAACAACTCCATTACTTGCCGTAACAGAATGTGGTTGGTTCACATAATAGATGACAGACGGAGAGCTAGGTGAGGTGCTGAGTGCGATTGCGCTACCCCAATACAGAGGTAGTGAGCCAAAGAAATTTGCTTGAGAACCTGCATTGGATGTGCGCGTTCCATTGACAATACTTGGTGTACAGGTACTTGTGGGAACTGTACCTGTGGCACTTAAATTGATGGTGTAGGAACCTTCGTCACTGTCATTACTTGCAATCGTTAGGATGGCTGTTTTTGCACCACTGGAAGTAGGCGAGAAGGTAACCGTGAATGTGCCTGTTCCTGAGGTGCTAATGCTTGCAGAAGCTGGCTGTGTAGCTACCGTGAACTCACTAGCATTCGTTCCGGAAACTGAGACGCGAGGCGAGCCTGTTAGGCTAAGAGTTGCATTTCCTAAGTTTTGGATAGTAAACGAAGTAGCAGCACTTGTAGTACCAACTCTCACGGAGCCGATTCCAGAAAAGGTTCCACCAGAGGCAATGTTAGTGGAACTTTGTTGGACATTGATTTCTGGGGCAGGTGCTACTGTGGCAATCCCAGAGATGGAGAAATTATAAGGGTTCTCATTCGAATCGTTGTTTGCGAAAGAAATGGTTGCCGATTTTGTACCGGAACTTGTCGGTGAAAACGTAACAGCAAAGATGACTGAACCTGAAGGAGCAATCGTAGACGACGAAGGTTGGGTTGTTACAGAAAACTGATTAGCGTTCGCACCACCTAATGTCACAATCGGCGAACCAGATAAAGTTAAGTTTGCATCACCTAAGTTCTGGATCCTAAATTGAACGGCTGTTCCACTTTGACCTTCTTGCACATTAGAAAATGAAAATGTACCCGAATCGTCCAAAATCGTATTTGAATTGGATACGAGTTGTACATTGATCTCAGGAGCTGGGGCTGCCGTCGCAAAGCCCGTTATCGCAATCAGAAAAGGTCCTTCATCTGTGTCATTGTTTGCAATGGAGATGTTGGCATTCTTTGTACCTTCAGAGGTTGGTGCAAAAGTCACGGTAAAACTCGTCGTTCCATTCACAGGTACAGGGCTTGACATTAAGGAGGCATCGACAGTGAACTGATTGGCATTTGCTCCTGTTAAGCTAGGGGGGATCGTAAGGGTTAAGTTAGCTGTTCCTGTATTGCGAATGGTAAAAGTAACCGCAGATCCTGTCAATGTAGATCTCACACTTCCAAAGTCGTAGCTACTAGATCCTGAAGTAAGGGAGCTCGTTGATTGGCGGACGTCGATTTCAGGTTCGGCGGTTAAAGTAGCCTTTGCGGTTAGATTTAAGATGTAGGTACTTGTGGATGGGTCATTCGATGCGATTCGGATTTGCGCACTTTTTGTGCCTGATTGCCCTGCTTGGGGGCTGAAACGCAAACTAAAAGTCGTAGATGCAAGAGACGATAGGCTGGATGAACTTGGCTGTGTTACTGTAAATTGGGCTGCATCTGTGCCTGTTATTTGGACGGCAGGCGAAGAACTAAGGGTAAGAGTCCCACGCCCATTGTTTAGAATTGTAAAGGTATACAATGTACCTGAAGTGTTTTGGACCGCGCTCCCTAAATCAAATGTAGCGCTATTTGCTAAATTGTTTGCACTTTCAGAAACCCGAATTGTAGGTGTTTGTTGGACAGTTTCCTCTGCCGAGCTAGTGCTTGTAGTGGGACTAGATGAGCCACCGCCTAAGGCGAGGACAAGTGCCGAGCTACCACCATCTCCGCCGCCTCCGCCAGGTGGGCAATTTACCATGGAGAGGTTAAAAACCAAAAGAGTAAAATAAAATGAAATCCGTCTCATATTTGCATCCTTGTTCTTTTTCACTTGTTAAAATGAGACCTGTTTGCAACGAAACCCACTAACGTGGGAAAACGTACGCATAACAGATAGCACAACTGAGTCAAAACAATGGTAAGACGGAGAAAAGGCGAACCTTTTCTTATTTTTTTTTTTGGAAAATTAATCCCCGTAAATGCAACATGGATGCATTTACGTTTCTTCTTTATTTGCCTTATCCCGTTTCGGCTTAGGCTATTTACTTTGGAAATAACAAACGTTATACCGAAACGACCTAAATGTGTGTATCATTCTTGTTTGAGGAAGAACCTTAAGTAGCACCGCCTAAACTTATCATGGATGCTTCGTTTAAGCGGTGGAGGGAGATTTCTATTTCTCCTGATTCTCTGGGGAAGATTTAGAAATTTGTTTGGGAAGGCTTAGCAAATTTACTTCTCCGTCTCCAGAAAGCTTAACATCACTCGAAACTGTGGAACGTGTGCAAGCAGTTAAATTGGAACAGGTAGATGAGCTACTACAAAAACTAGAAGCATTGCAAGTATACGGAGTACCACTTGGGCAACCGCCCGATGTTCCTGCGAAAAAACAGGAAGTAGAGGAGTTGGAGGTAGTCGAAGTTGTAGACCTGGAATTCAATAAAAGAAGTAAGAAGATCAAATTGAGTTGGTCTTCTTCTTTTTTTGCCTTTTCTGCTTCCGTTTCACCACAGCTTAAGAACATCGTACTTGTAAACACAAGCAGCATAATCATCGTTATTATTTTTTTCATTAGTATTTCCTTATATAGGTATGGTAGAATCCCAGATAAGGAATACTAATGTCAAGAGCAAAACTGGCTACTAGATTGAAAAAACCTCTCCAATTTACCGGAGTAAACTGTGGATATAAGGCCGAATGGTCTCAGCAAAAAACAAAGAGTTTGCTGTTGCTGGTAGTAGACTGATCCCATTTCTTCGACCCGTGTTATTGACTGCAACTATAGCCATGTATTTACGATTGTTATCCACCCAAGGGTAAAATCCGTTGGCTCCAATGCTATGCGAGATTAAGTCTTTGTTGCATTCGCTTGCAACATCTGTCACGCTACAAAATCTCCAATTTCCTAAGCCATATCGCCAACGATAGCCAAAACTGGAAAATTGCGAATAACCGATGGTAGCTTGTCCATACTGGTCCCCTAAAATTTCGGTAACACTATTCGTTGATAAAAAGTTAGGCACATTGGTTCCTGTTATGGTCATAGCATTCCCACTATTGTTTACAAGGGCTTTTAGCATACCAGCATAGGCTTTGGCAGAAATACTAAGTCCATAGGCACCTGCCAAACTCCCATCGGTTTCTTCTGTACTGCGTATATTTCCAGTCCATTTTACTGTAGTTGGCCAAGCCAAAGGTGTTGCTACCAAATTTGAGAACAAGGCATTCCAGGTCTGCGAGCAACTCACTTCTAACATTCTCTGTGCCACTGCCATATGATTGGAGTTATATTGGTAAAGGGCTCCCGGTGTACCCGTGGATTGGTCTCGTATTTCATTGATACAGGCATCCTTTTGGGCGTTCGTTGCATTCGCTGGTAATGTGGATATACAGGCTGCTTGCCCTGAGCCATTGCCACCGCCGGCATTGAGTCCTGATGTGAAGGCAAGTAATTGGCGTAATGTAATGGTCCCTTTTGTACCCGTCCAGCCTAAGACAGAGGCGGTTGTTGAATTTAGAGAAAGAGTTCCTCCCGTTGTGCAAGTGCCTGCTTGGATCGCTCTCATTGCCGTAACAGCGGTTACCCATTTGGAACCAGAAGCAATGGGTCTAACCGTATCAAATTCTAGGGTGCTACTACGGGAATAGATTGTATTTCCTTCCTGGTCAAATACTTGTAAGGTGGCCCCTTCGTCAGTGCTCCGTGCAAATCGATCAAAACAGTCATTTAAGGAGGTGCAAGGTGCCAGTATACTTGCCAAAAGAACGGCTTGCGAACCTGTATCCGTTTTTGTTTCTGTCTGGCATTGGAAGAGGAGTAGAGAGGCAAACAATAGTGCAGTAATGTAGATGGTCTTTTTCATGTTGTGTTCCTTACAGTTTAATCAAACCGTCAATGGTGATGACCTTTCCTGTTTTTTCGAGGTCGCAGGATGCAAATTGCGGAAGTAAGGCGGCATCACGTGCAGAACCGACCGCACCAGAGGGAGCCAGATTGGTATAACTCGCTCCCAATACCAGGGCACCTCTTGTGCGGATGTCTGATTCACACTGCTCTACTGAGGATTCCATGAAGTAGTCCTTATCCGAAATTTTGGTTGTGAAGGGGTAGAGGAGCTTGGCCAGAACGCCATTGATCAGGATAAGAGGAAGGATAGGCCCTGTACCGGCTGTCATTCCGTTTGCATTCAGCCAGGCTGCTGTGGCCGTTGCTTCTGCTTCTAGGATGGCATCAGAAATCCTAGACTTTGCTGTAGAGCCCGGGATTGCTCCGTAGGTTTGCAAACCCAAACCTTCCGTGAGGGCGCAATTCTGTAAGGACAGGAGGAGGACTAAGAGTATGATTCTGTTCATAGGGTTTCCCTGAAGTATAGAATGATTCTATTTCAGTAAACCATTCTTTTGCCACTTTTAACATATTTATTGAACGATTGGAGGGAGGTGATCAGCCTGCGACTGACACCACTTGCAATACTGGTACAAAGAAAGCCCCCTTGTACCAGTATCCGTGCCTAGAGCTTGTCTGCTTCTTTCTGGTAGCGAATCGCCTCCTCTCGTGCTTCCTCTGCTAGATTTTTAAATTTGTTTGCGTTTTGCATTTCGGACAGAGCTTTGCCACCTTGCGGGCCTTTTGCGAGATTTTCATACTTAATAGCTAGATCTTTATAGTCCAAGGCTCGTTTCAGAAAGTATTCCTTCGCGGTTTTTTTTGCTTCAGGGGTCACTGCTTCTTTTAACAGTAGTTTTTCGAGATCTGAAATCGCGAACACTTGCGTCGAGAGTAAAATGAGTAGAAATAGAGTCTTTTTTTTCATAGATGGTAGTTCTCCTAGGAACAAAGACTACATAAGTTAATTCCTCAGGCAATAGAAATCCTACCTAAATAAATTGTTAACCTTAATGACATTTAATTTCATTCTAAATCAATTTATGTTCAAAATGTTCCTGATTGATTAAACATTGCCACCAGCAATGAGCAAAGCTTAAAAGCATAAGTATTTAGAAACAAAATAAAAAGCCCTTGCCAATTTGAATTTTTGTGGCTAAAGTATGGACAAGAAGTTTGGATCAAATGTCGAAAGTCTCTACCGAAGAATCATTTTTAGTTGTGGGAGTGGGTGCATCGGCCGGTGGACTCGAGGCAATCCAAAGCCTCCTTGGTCATTTAGAGGAGGACTGCAGAGAACATGCTTTTATCATAGCCCAACATGTAAGCCCTACCTATAAGAGTATGTTAGGACAACTCCTCAGTCGCTCAACTACCTTACCCGTTGTAGAAGCAGAGAACGACAAACCAGTGTTTCCTGGTAGCATCTACATCACGCCTCCAGACACTGAGATTCGCATCATAGCGGGGCACTTCTCCTTGACCAAACCCAAAAATATCTCTGGACCCAAACCTTCGATTGACATCCTCTTTGAATCCATTGCTCTAAATTTTAAAAATAGATCCATTGGAATCATTCTCTCGGGAACCGGTTCAGATGGATCTATGGGCATTACCGCCATACATGAGGTAGGTGGCTTATGTATGGTTCAGGATCCCAAGACATCAAAATTTGACGGGATGCCAGCCTCTGCCATCGAGACTGGTATCGTGGATTTGGTTCTTGCGCCCAGTGAAATGGGAAAACAAATCCTGTCCTATGCGAAAGAGCCACATGAGGCAAAAGAAAGTGTGGATACGGAAGATGCGGATGGACAAACTTTGCAACAAATTCTCTGGTCCCTTTCCAATGTGAAAGGAACTGATTTTTCAGCTTACAAAAAGTCTACGATCCTACGTCGTCTTTTGAAGCGAATGGAAAGTTTAAAAATTAAATCTCTCTCAGATTACAAACTTTATCTAGAAAAACACCATGAAGAATATGAATCATTATTTGAAACCATATTAATTGGTGTAACATCTTTCTATCGAGATGAGAATGCTTTTTTAAGTATTGAAGAGCATTTAAAAACAATCATTGCAAACAAAACGAAAGGTGAGTCGATTCGCATTTGGACGCCTGGATGTTCTACTGGTGAAGAGGCCTATAGCATAGCAAGCATTATCGCCAACATCCTAAAAGAAAAAATCGTACATTACCATATCCAAATCTTTGCCACTGATATTGATGAGAAGGCGATAGCTTTTGCAAGGAAGGCAGTTTACCCCAACACATCCAATTTTATTTTTAAGTCGATTGAGGATTCCTCCTTTTTGATAGAAAAAGAAGATTCCTTCGAGATCTCAAAATTACTTCGTTCTATGATTTTGTTCACGAAGCATGACCTTACCAAGAACCCACCATTTTTAAAATTAGATATGGTGATTTGTAGAAATCTTTTGATCTATTTTAACCAAAATTTACAGCAACAGATCATTCCTTTGTTTCACTATGCACTCAATCCGAATGGGATTCTTTTTTTAGGCAAATCAGAAACGGTCGGAAATTTTTCGGATTTATTCATTACCTTAGATTCCGAAAATAAAATTTTCCAAAGAAAGAGGGGTGGTGCCGTACAAAATCTTCGTTTTGCAGGGATTCGCCAAAACTCATCCATAGTTGTGAGGTCACCAGTAAAAGAATCTCTCCGAAAAGACATGACTGTGAGTGAAATGGTCAAGGAAACTTTGTACAATACCTATGACAATCCCTATGTCATTATTTCGGACCAGTATCTTGTTGAGATGATCAATGGTGATGTGAATTTATTTTTGAGCCTTCCGGAAGGCCAAATGAACGCAAATATCTTGAAGATGATTCGCCCTGATTTGCAAATCGAACTTCGCGCCACCATCACAAAGGTAATCAAAGAAAAAGAATCTCAAAAGAGTGGGCTTTTGCCTTTTACTGTGGATGGCAAATCTTACCTAACAAATATTAAAGTAAAGCCTCTCCTCTATACTCAAAAAAATAATGACTTATTCATGGTGATCTTTGAATTATTCCCTAATGAAAATAAGGCAAAGATCGCTGAGAAAAGTGGTAGTAAAGTAGAACTCCAAGAAAGAATTGAAATCTTAGAAAAAGAGCTTACGGCAACCAAAGAACATTTGCAAATCTATATCGAAGAATTAGAGACTACCAATGAAGAACTTCAGTCTTTGAATGAAGAGGTACAAAGCACCAATGAAGAGCTACAATCGACAAATGAAGAATTGGAAACAAGCGTTGAGGAACTTCAATCCACCAATGAAGAAATCCAGATTGCCTACACTGAGTTAAAAGCAAGTAACGAGGAGTTGGAGCGGAAAGACAATGAATTGAAGCTAAAAGAATCCAGCCAAACCGCTCTTCTAAACAACACCTTACAGTCATTTGTCCTAACAGATAAGAATTTTAAGATACTGACATTCAATGAGATCGCTGAAAGTACGTTTTCTTTCTTATTTCGGCAAACATTGAGCATAGAGAAAGATTTGCGCGAAATCTTCCTATCGGATGCAATTCCTAACCTAGATCTGAGCTTTGCAAGCCTTTCCAAGGGAGAGGTTGTCCAAGGAGAGTTCAAATGTTTAGACAAAGAAAATAGAAAAAGGCAATTTGCTTATAACTTCACTCCTGTTTTGGACGCTACAAAGAAATTGAGTGTGATCTCATTTTCCCTTTTGGACATCACCGCAACCAAAGAAACGGAAATCCAACTAAAAGAGACAGAGAAACTTTTGGTTTCGATCTTCAATGCTGTAGACATCGGTGTTTGTATCACGGATCAATTTGGTAGGTTTGTCAATGTAAACCAAGCTTATTGTGAAATCTATGGTTACTCAAAAGATGAGTTACTAGGAAAATCATTTACCATCGTAGTACTGCCAGAATACCGCGAGGCAATCCAAAGTATGCATGACCAATTCATTGCAGGTGAAGAGGAGATCCCTCGCGAGTGGACTGTCCAGAGAAAGAATGGAGAGGTCATTGATATCTATGCCAATGCAAAACTTTTGATCCAAGAAGATGGTACAAGGTATAAAGTAACCTCCGTCCGGGATATTACGGAAAAGAAAAAATTCCAGAGATTGCTATTGGAAACGCAGGAAGCAACCCATGTCGGTGGTTGGGAATACGATTTGCATACACAGCAATTTTCTATGACCCAAGAAAGTTATCATTTATTCAATCTTTCCCAAACCAAAGCCTATTCTATGGAAACCATAGCTGAACTATTCAATGACTATGAAAAGGAAAGGCTGCTCGTACATTACCAGTCGATGCTTGCCAACAAACAACCCTATGAACTTTTATTAGAATACATTGACCACAAGGGCCAAAGGAAATGGTACCGAGCGATAGGAGCTCCAGAACTCAATGCGACTACCTTCCGTAAGGTATTTGGTTCTTTCCAAGATGTTACCGACTCTATCAATTTTGAAATTGAAATGAGAAAGGCAAAAGAGCTATTGGAGCAAACCAATGAGACTGCGAGAGTTGGTGGTTGGGAATATGATCTAGAAACTAAGAAGTTAACTTGGACATCTGTTACCCGTGATCTACATGAAGTGCCTGAAGACTATATACCCAATGTAGAGGACGCGATCCTATTCTATAAAGAAGGCGAACATAGGAATCGGATCCAGAACCTCTTCCAAAAATTATTATTATTTGGAACCGCTTATGATGAAGAGTTTATCATCGTAACTTACAAAGGCAGAGAGCGTTGGGTCCGCGCCACAAGCCAAGCTTATTTTGAAAATGGAGTCTGCAAACGAGTCTTTGGTGCCTTCCAAGATATCCATGAGAGGAAGATGGTCAGCGAAGCAATGCGGATCACCAAAGAAAGATATGAATTCTTAAGCCAGGCAACTAGGCAAGCCATTTGGGACTGGGATATTGGGGAAGGAACTGTCTTTTGGGGGGAAGGATACCGGACAAACTTTGGCTTTGATATAGAAAACATGCATTTGAGTTATGAAACTTGGGAGAATCTATTGCACCCTGAGCAGAGAGAGAAAGTGATCCAAAGAGTCCAAGAGGCAATGGCTAATCCTGATATACTGACATTCGAAAACCAGTACCAATTGCAAAAAGCGGATGGTAACTTCGCAGATGTTATCGATAAGGCATTGGTCATCCGCGACCAAACGGGAAAGGCGATCCGTATGGTGGGAGCTGTCGAAGATATCACAAAACGAAAGGCAGGCGAAGTCCAACTCAAATTATTGGAGTCTGTGATTACAAATTCCAATGAAAGTGTCCTCATCACAGAAGCAAACCCCGTAGGGTCTATTGGGCCTAACATTGTCTTTGTGAATGCGGCCTTCACTAAGATGACTGGGTATACACAGGAAGAGGTGATTGGAAAAACCCCTCGGATCCTCCAAGGCCCGAATTCTAGCCCAAAAGAAATCAGTAAGATGAGAGAAGCTTTGGCCAAGTGGGAACCTGTCGAGGTTGAGATCATCAACTATAAAAAAGATGGCAGTGAGTTTTGGAATGAATTTTCAATCTTTCCTCTTGCAAATGAAAAGGGTTTTTACACACATTGGATCGCCATTGAAAGGGATATCACTCGGAAAAAACGAGAAGAAAATGAAAAAGAAAAATTGATCTCCGAGCTAACCCAAAACAACAAAGACCTAAAACAATTTAACTACATAACATCTCATAACCTAAGGGCACCACTCTCCAATTTAAGTGCAGCCTTAAGTTTGATCGAAGACATCCCCATCTCTGATCCACTCCTTTCGGAGCTTCTAAAAGGGATCAAACTCTCAACCGAGACACTAAACCAAACCATAGATGATTTGATCCGCATCCTCATCATAAAAGATAGCCCTGCCATTGAACAATCTGCCCTTGATTTAGAGACTGTGTTTCAGTCTGTCCTTTCCCAGATTCAGAACATTGTCTCTTCGAGTGGAGCTTCTATTCTTACACAATTTGCTGATGTTAAACAAATAGTGTTCAATAAACCTTACTTGGAGAGTATCTTTCTAAACCTTTTGACAAATGCGATTAAATATAGATCCCAAGAAAGAGACCTTCACATTTCTGTCAAATCCATGGAATCGCGTGAGTTTTATTTTTTAGTATTTGAAGACAATGGATTGGGAATCGATTTGACTCGTAACAAAGATAAAATATTTGGTTTATACCAGAGGTTTCATAATTTGCCTGATAGTAAAGGTTTAGGGCTTTATTTGGTAAAATCGCAATTACAGGCATTAGGTGGTTCTATTCGAGTAGAAAGCCAGGTAAATGTCGGAACAAAATTTATAATCAAGATAAGAAAATGAACTATATTTTATGCGTAGATGATGATCCCACCGCTCTAACGATCCAGACCATTCTCTTCAAACAATTGCAATTCGGAAGCCAGACCATCACCAAACGAAATGGACAAGAAGCCTTAGATTATTACGAGCAAATTGTAAATGGGGCAAGAGCATTTGTACCAGATTTAATTTTTTTGGATTTGAATATGCCGATTTTAGATGGCTGGGGTTTTTTAGAAATCTTCAACCAAAAGTATTACAAACAATTCCCGGATTCTAAGGTTTATATCTTATCCTCATCTGTGGACCCGAGTGATAAAAAAAATGCAGAATTGTATCCGTTTGTTCAGAGCTTTATCTCAAAACCACTCACAAAAGAATCAATTTCAAAGATCAAAGAAGGCAAGTCTCCGATTTAATGCCTTTATCATAGAAAAGATATTTAAGTCCGAACAAACTGTTCGATTGTCCAACAGAAAGGTGAGTCAGTATCTCTCTATTTAGAAGACGGAGAGAAATATTTTTTCTTATAGGCCTCGAGTTTGTCTTGGGCAAAATAATCCGCTTGGATCACAGCAATGAGTTTGTTTGCAAGGCTTCGATTGTTACGCAAAAGCCAAAGTCGATAGTCATGGCTAATGCTGGATTCACCTACAACAATCATTTCCTGCGCTGATTCCACGAAACGACTGACACTGGCAAACGTTTGCTCGAGATTCTCGTGTATTGAATTCTGAAGTCTTTTCTCTCCTTGGTTGTCTTTCCACATAACAGTTTCAATTTGGTTTTGTTTTAAAATGATAATACAAGCATTCATGGGACTTGATCTTACAGTAGGTTGTTAAAAAATCATTTCAATTTTTGCTGATCTATGTCTAGATCGCAATGATATTTGTCAATCTGACAAGAATGGGATATTTAGAGTTTTTCTAGTTCTAGTTTTTCGAGGATAGATCGGAGAGACTGGAAGGTAAGGGGTTTTGCAATCACAATGTCCATACCTGCACGTTTACAAGCAGCGACATCTTCTGAAAGCGCGGAAGCTGTAAGAGCGATAATAGGTGTCTGTTTTTTATGAAGAGGTAAATTTCTGATTTGCCGAGAGGCCTCAAATCCATCCATTACAGGCATATGGCAATCCATCAATATGAAATCAAAATCAGAATCTAACACTGCTTCGATGGCTTCCTTACCATTTGATTTTGTTAATACTTCGCAACCGCATTTTTTCAGCATACCTTGGGCTACCATCTGGTTCACTTCATTATCTTCTACAAGGAGTACTTTGGGTTTTGATTTTGTTTGGTATGGTTGGATTTGCATTTTTGGGGAATCTGCTACTAGGGAGCAAGTGGAACATGGCAGACTAAGTGAAAATTCGCTCCCAACATATAACTCAGATTTTACGGTAATCTTTCCTTCCATTAACATTGCCAGCTGTTGGGAGATCGTAAGGCCTAAGCCACTACCTCCAAACCTTCTGGTGAAGGAAATATCAGCCTGCTGGAAAGGGCTGAAGATCTTTTCCATGGCATCTTCTGGGATTCCGATTCCAGTATCTATGACTTGTATCACAAGTTGTTCTTCTTTTGTGAAGGAGCGAATGGTTACGGAGCCGAATCTCGTGAACTTAATGGCATTATTTGTTAGATTTGTGATGATTTGTTTGAGTCTTACTGGATCTATCAAACACTGCAAAGGTACTGTCTCGTCAATCTCTAATTTCAAATTGATTTGGTTTTGTTTGGCGATGGGCTCAAGAAGAGAGATGATATCTCCAAGTAGGTTACGAACATTGGTGGGAACTTTCTCGATTTCGAGTTTCATACTTTCTAGTCTAGAGAGATCAAGAATATCATTGATGAGTGCAACCATTTGCATGCCACTTCTATGTACGAGTTCTAAAGAATTTTTTAAGTGACTAGGCAACTCTTCTGCTAATAGGAGTTCTGTGATACCGAGGACTCCATTCATAGGTGTTCTGAGCTCGTGGGACATATTCGCAAGAAATAGTGACCTAGCTTTCACTGCATCATCGGCCAATTTCTGAGCCTCCAAACGAAGGGCATTAAAAGCACTCGTAATCACAAAAACAGCAACAGTAAAGGAGACCGACCTTTCGAGTGAAATCCATTCATTGATGGGAAACTGGGGGAACAATTGAATAAACTCCAAGGCTAACATTCCAAAAGAAAGTAATGTTGTGTAGATAATGCCCCAAAGGCCATGGCGGAAACCACCATATAACAATCGTAAAATTGGGAATATGGTAAGCCACATCGCGAGCGGCCAATCGATACGATCTTGCATACTGCGGCAGAGTAAAAAATGGAGCCCCGTTGCGATTTCTAAAATGAAATAACTATACTTGGGTCTAAGCCAAAATTTTGTTTGAACGGTGAGAAGAGCTATAAATACACCATAGCCTAGTGTGACAAAACCAGATGGGTCTTTAAATACTAAGATAATTGGCAGTCCCGTTGCAAAGGCTGTGACCGAAGCCATAAGTAAAATCACCACCGTCAATCTTGACTGAAAAAGTTCTGTTCCAGACTGGCTTGATCCTTTCGGCAAAAAAGAATCAATCGTGGAGATCAGCATAGGGACTTGCATCGGCCTACCACGATAGCACAGATTTTGTGGAATTGCCAAAACAATCCCAAGAAATCCAAAAAAATCAAATTTATAATAATTCTAAGTCAAGGAGAATGCTCACCGATTCCTAGGATCAGTGAACAAATGTTTCGAGAAAATTGGACAGGGCCTTTCTTACCTTGGGCCCGTTTGTTTGGCCCATTCTTCTTTATTTTGCAAAAAAATGAGCCAAGAGCTCATACACCTCAGGGTTCACGATCATCCCTACATGGGTGGAATCCACTTCTTTGTGTTGCATATATGGGGAGCGTGTGTCGATGCAAGTTTGCCAACTTACAATATTATCAAACTTTGAATAGATGGAGAGGCTTGGAATTTCGAGAGGGATTTGGTAACGTGCTTCGATTTCCAATTCGAGAGCATCTAGTTGGATGCCTTGTTTGTCTGCATAAAAGTTTGCCAAAGAAGTATACTTTGCTCCACCAAATAATGGTGAGGCGATTGTCGCAATTTTACTCACATAGTGAGGAAGGTCTCTGGCAGCTTCTCTAGCTAAATATCCACCTAAACTCCAGCCAACAAGATTGATTTTGGTTTGGTACTTCTCGTAAAATTCAGTGATGCGTCCTTTAAGTGCCTCTAAGAGTAAAGGAACATTTCCATGGTTCAAGCCAAGCTCCCAGCCTTCTGCCTGGTAGCCAAGAAATTGTAAGTACTGCCGAAGGGGAAACATGATCTGGTCATTTGTGCCATAGCCAGGCACAACGAGAGTTGGTTCGCCTTTGCCCTTCGGATGTTTGGCAAAGCTCGGCGCAGACCAGAGTAATTTGCACACATCCCAGAAACCAGCAAGCTCCAGTGCAATCTGGTATCCCTTGGGGATTTGGATTCGGGAACGTTCTTCAAGCTTCATATGGATTAGACTCTGTTGGAAAACAAAAACTCTTTTCTCATTCCCAATAATGTTCCATGAGACTTGCAACCCATTCGGGATTTCGTATTTCCCCCTGGGGTAGTAACTGAGGAAACACAGGTTTGATATCCAGTATGGGCGTTCCATCGATGGCATCTAAACCTTTAACATAAATGTAGCGGTTCTCAATTTTTAGAATCTCGCAGATACTGAGACCAAGTCGGTTGGGTCTGTCTTTTTTTCTTTGGGCAAAGATCCCTACAGAAGGGTAGTTGGGATTGCCACGTGGATGCCCAGAGAGTACAATCTGTTCATCTTTTGCTTTGTGGAATACAAAGACAATTTCTATGTGGGAAAAGGACTCAAGTCCACGTAGGCATTCTTCTGCATTTTCACCTAATACCTCTATTGTGGAATGAATGGAAGACCAATGGTCATCAATGGGCTCTGTGCGAACATTTTTTACTATGGCAAGGGATTTTAAGCTAAACTCCATATCGATTCATTCCTTTTCTTTTGGGCTCAAGCGGTAAATCTGTATGTTTTCTGTGATTCCTTTGAGTTGTGTGATTTCTGATTTTACAGGATAACCTCGTAGTATAGTCGATACTCTGGGAGCAGCATAGATCTCATTTGTGAAACAGATCTCCTCTCCTTCGGCCAATCCCTGGACTCTTGCGGCAATGTTCACTACTTGGCCAAAATAATCCAATCGATCATTTAAGGTAACGGCAATAGAAGCACCAGTATGAATGCCGATTTTTAAAATGATCTCTCTTTCGAGTTGGCGCTTGTTAAATGTTTCAATTTCTTCTAACATTTCTATGGCTGCCCTCATTGCATTTTCTGCAGAAAGAAAGGTTGCCATTATGGCGTCGCCAATGGTTTTTACAAGACTACCCTGGTTTTTGATGATGACTCGAGACATCTCATCAAAATGTTGTTGGACCAAAGAAAATGCCTTTAAGTCCCCAATTCTCTCGTAGAGATTTGTAGATCCCTTTAAATCGGTAAATAAAAACGTTTGGTCTTTTATGGATAAACCCCTTGGACCAACGATGTCTTCACCTTGGAATAAAGTACGAAATGTCCTATGGTTGAGGAGTTCTTTTGCGGAGAGATGGGGATCAAATTCTAATAAAAAAGTTGAGGTTAAAAAATCCGAATCCAATTGATAAATGGAAAGTGGAACTTTTTCCGATGAATTATTTTTGATATTTAGTTTTAGAATTCCTGAACGGCACTGCTTGGTGTCGGAATGCAAAGTTTGGTTTTCATAGGTGATTTGGACTTCATCTGTTTTGGAACTTCTTTCTGCAAGGACTTCGAGCAAAAAATCTGTATCATGTAAAAAATCATTCCCTTCTAAATAACCTTCCCGAACATTTATTTCCACTTCTCTCACTTCCTTTGGTGATAGAAATCGTAAAAACCTTTCTCTCTTCTTAAAAAAATGACGAAAGGTCATGCTCGAACCTGGGACTCTTCCCTCTCTGGAAAAATGATATTTGTATTGATAGTCCTCTATTGGTAGAGATTCGGGATGGTGAAAAACGATATCTCGGATATCAGGATGGATGGTGAAAACAATATGAATCGAATCATCTAAACTCGTATGGTAGTCTCTTCGGCAAAAGTCACAATGGTATTGGTTATGGACATGGATAAGATTCTGGAAATGTTTTACTGGGTCTCCGCAGCGTGGACAGACTAGCAGCCATTCCATGACGAATAGACCGTGTTTGCTGGCATGTAAAAATACATCAAGAACCTCATGATACGGAAAACCCGAGTCATTTGCGTATATATATGGGTTTACTCGAAACAGAGAATAGTCATCTTCGCTTGATAAAAACTCCCGAAAATGAGTGATTAAAGCCGAAGAACCAAAGGATTCGGATCTAATTGTTTGGAAAAAGGATTCGATTTTAGATTCTCGGTTCATCTTTTGCTCCACTAATGTTCTAGCGAAAACTTTTGTTTTTCAAGCGATTCTTCGGTTTTTTTTTAGTCTCCCTCTGAAGTCGTGTCATACGATTTGCCTAGACCACCAAAATGTGTGGCGGATTGCTCAATCGGATTCTTTTTTTAAAGACTGTTTTCGGAATTGGGAAGGTGGCAGTCCAACTTGGTTTTTAAATGCATCATTGAAGACGGATTTGGAAGTAAAACCACAGTCTAGTGCGATGTCTAGGATGGATTTGTCTTTCTCTTTGATTAACTTTTCCTTCGCATCTTCTATTCGGTATTGTTTGATTAGATCAGCAAAA
Source organism: Leptospira ryugenii (assembly GCF_003114855.1). Lineage (NCBI taxonomy): Bacteria > Pseudomonadati > Spirochaetota > Leptospiria > Leptospirales > Leptospiraceae > Leptospira > Leptospira ryugenii. The sequence goes on from NZ_BFBB01000001.1 coordinate 58,704, forward strand.
CTAATGCCCATGATCTGGTTAATCAATTCGGAAGTTTGGTGTGCATTTAATTTTAGTAGGGCAGAAAGATCTGATAATCTTAGCTCTTCATCTAAGTGAATCTTTTCGGATTGGAATAGATTTTTGAGCTCTTCGATTTTTTTCTCCGTATTAATTCCGATTAGGTGTGATTTCTTGGTTTGAGTTTCCTGTTGGTTTGAACTGGTGATATCAGTCTTTAAGCGAGTGATCAATCTTGCTGAAACGGTTTCGGTTTGCTCTATTTCCTGGAGTTTAACTTGGATCGCTTGTGAAATGAAATAGGCATTGGCAGGCAAAAATATGGATAAGAAGAATAGGTAAATTTTACCATCATGAGAATCAAATGATTCATAGGAGAATAAATTCAAAATCTCGAATAGCAACAAACAGAGGATACTTAAAATAAACCAGGGGGTTTGTTTGAGAGAGTCCTCCAATTTTACAAAGGCAATGATCAGAGCAAGGATGGTGATACTCACATAGAGAAAAGTATAGGAGATTGCGATGTATTGGCGAGGGATGGGAAAAAAACTAGAGACCATCAATATTACCGCGGCGATTTGGCAAAAAATCATAAATCGATTTGATTTAGGAAAGTCGAGAGAAAGGTCCATATACGTCCGAATCCAATTTGTCCCAGTCAGAATCAAATAACCCACACTAAGTTTTTTAAATAAAGAAAGGGGAATCACTGAGTTTGGAAATAGATAGAGATTCCCAAGCCCGGATCCAAACAAAAAAATAAAGAGAATGCCGAGATGGAATAGAACATTGCTTAGGATCCAAGGCTTAGGGTCTTTTAAATAAAAAAACAGAATGCGGATAAAAAATGCAGTGATGATGCAGAGAAAGGAAAAGATGAGGCCAGTGAAGTAGGAGATGGTTTGTAAAAGTTCCTGTAAACTTAGAATTTGTATTTCCGTTTCTATATAATTCCTAGACCTGATTTCAATCTGTACCTTTGTCTCTTTTTGTTTCAATGAGATGGGAAAGACAGGAAAGATTTGTGGAAGTGGCCAAAGGCCTAAAGGAAGGGAGTATCCAGCAGACTGACAAGGTTCGGACTCAGCACAAACTTGCACCCAATCCAAATGGCTCCAGAGAAAGACCAAGTACTTGCTTTGGCTTTCGGATATCACCTCTGGCAAAGCCAAAACAAAATGAACTGGTTCTTCTCGGAAACCCGCCTGTAGTACGGCACCTCGGTCAACTTTTTGTGGCTCAGGGCTTGGCTGTAAGAGAAGAGGGCCTCTATCCACAGATTTTTCTGGAATGGATTCTGCAAGGAGAGTCCTGTTTAGGCTAAGGAGAATCAGTATGCTGACAAGGCTTGTGGAGAAGAATTTTTTCAAAATTGAATCCTTTGTGAGACCCATCTTATAAGTTCGGACGAACGGTTTTCCAATTCTGCTATGATAAGAGCATGGAGGAAATCATGAAAGCACTCAATCAGAAAGGGGACCAGAAAATGTCTGTTTTGTCTATCCTTTTGGGTTTTGTTTGGGAAAGAAGCCAAATCAAAACGCCAAGCAAAGTAAGCCCATTGTTACCAGGAGCCGTATTATGGAACTAACTACTTCTCTTTTGTCAAATCTACAAACGCCTATGTTTTTGGCCTTCTTCCTAGGAATTTTAGCCACAGTGATTAAAAGTGATCTAAAGTTCCCTGACGGTATGTATACTGGTTTAACCATCTATCTACTGTTAGCTATCGGAATGAAAGGAGGTGTGAAACTGAGCCAAACACCTTTGGAAACATTTTACAAGCCAGCCTTTGCAGCCATGTATCTTTGTATTTCTATCCCTGTGATTGCATATTTTCTACTCACAAAATTGGGAAAGTATGATATGAAAAATGCGGCAGCACTCGCGGCTCATTATGGCTCAGTTTCAGCTGTTACGTTCAGTGAAGCATTGGCTTTTTTAGATACCCTTCAGATCACCTATGAAGGGTTTATGCCTAGTTTACTTGCGATCATGGAAGTACCTGCCATCCTTGTGGCTCTGATGCTTGTGAAATCAAAAATGAAAGGCGAAGATGGCTCATGGAAAAAAGTATTACATGAGTTATTCGCTGGAAAAGGAACTGTTCTTTTGATAGGAGGCCTCCTCATCGGTATCATTTCGGGAAAAAAAGGACACGAACAATTCGCACCACTCTTTGATGTTCCGTTCCGAGGAGTTTTGATTCTGTTTTTACTAGAAGTTGGTCTTGTCACGGGACGAAGATTAGGTGACCTAAGAACTGCGGGCTTTTTTCTGATCGCATTCGGTATTTTATTCCCAATCTTCAATGCCTTTGTCGGGATTCTTTTGGGAAAACTGGCTGGCTTGAGTATGGGCGGGGCAATGGTATTGGGAACTTTGAGTGGGAGTGCCTCTTACATTGCGGCTCCCTCGGCCATTCGAATCGCCATACCGGAAGCAAGCCCAGCCTATTATCTGACGGCATCTCTTGCGATCACCTTTCCCTTCCATCTATCCTTGGGGATACCATTGTACCTTGGATTTGCAAAATACATTTTTGGGTAAACACATGAAACTAGAACAAGCAAAATTAGTAACTATCATCGCTGATGAGGCCATTGAGCAAAAGATCATCGAGGACCTTCGTTCCGTCGCCGTGAAAGGATTTACAATCACAGAGGCGAGAGGAGAAGGGTTAAATACGACCCATAATTCGTCTTGGGAAGGGAAAAATATCCGGATCGAAACTTTAGTTTCGGAAAATAAGGCGAATCGAATCATAGAACTTATGGCAGATAAGTATCTGGAAAAGTTTGCAATGATTCTGTTCTGCTCGGATGTACAAATCTACAGAAAAGAAAGGTTTAATTGATGGAAAACGCGCTCAAAAACCAAACAATCCTCATAACGGGGATTACGGACCAAAACTCCTTGGCTCTCCGCATTGCCGAGGAGTGTAAACGACAAGGAGCTACACTCATCTGTACGGGTCTTGGGAAAAGTAAATTTCATAGTGCTCTCTCAGAGAATGCGCAGAACTACCTAGAAAGGACGTTTAATGATTTTACGAACACAGTAAAATCCGTCCTAGGAGCAGACACAAAAACCTATGTGATGGATGTAAGTATCCAAGACTCAATCAATGAATTCGCAAGTACATTGGCGAGTGAGGGCATTGAATTGAATGGATTTCTCCATTCCATCGCGATGGATAAAACAATCCGCGCCGGAAAAGTGAAGCCCATTATGGAAGTGACAAGAGAAGAGTTCATGGATGCTATGAATATTTCCGCATATTCTATGTTAGCTGTTATACAAAGTCTGTATGCGGCAAAAAGACTCGCAAAACAAGCTTCTTTAGTTGCCTTGAGTTACCTGGGAGCAGAAAAAATTGTTTCGCACCCGTATAAGAACATCGGTATTGCAAAAGCAGCATTAGAGCGACTCATCAAAGAACTAGCGATAGAACTTGGAAAATCGGATGGTATCCAAGTGAATGGAGTGCGATTTTCGCCGTATACTGCAAGTAAAGCGGGAGGTGCTATCCAAGGTTTGGAAGAGGCCGTGAAACAATGCGAAGAGTTGGCACCGCTAGGAAATGCGAATGCATCGGATCTGGCTTATGAAGTTGTCTATCTATTTAGAAAGAACAATCGCATTACAGGCGAGATCCGTCATGTTGATGGAGGTTACCACATCAGAGGTTAGCTCCCGTAACAATACAAAAATGTATATATTACGGAATGCTTCTCCCATTCCAACTTGAATGTTTGGAATGGGAGTTGGTTTTCCAAAATAGGGAATGAAAGTGTTTTAAACCATGCCTGCTGTGGAGAAGTCGTCGGATCTCTCGTTCACTTACGGAAGCAATCCCATTTGCCAATACTTCTTCTGCTAATTTTTCTAAAGATTGTTTGGTTCGATCAGTTTCTTTTGGTCGATCACGCATCATGAAGAGATGATTTCCAAATACCAAAGGATCCATTAAAATTTGTTGGATCGCTTCCGATTCTGTCATTCCTCTGCTTTCTGTCTGATCTCTTGTCTCTCTCGATGTAAAGGAAGACAATGAAGTAAGTCTAGCTACAAGAGGAGATAGTATCCAAGAAAACCAAATCGGTGATGTCCAATAGAATAGTTGGGTTTCTAATCTATACAAAAAAATAGCAGAAAGACAGCCCATCAACAAAGGAAAACCAAAGGAAGTAAAGCTGAGTTTCCAAGAGAGACCATTTGATATATTTCGATTTTGGTTCTTCCAAATTACTTTTTTTCCAATCAATGTATAGAGTACAAATTGTACATGTCGTAACATATTTGTCGGAGCCATTAAAAATGAAATGATGGTTTCCGATAGAAAAAAGAATAGCAATTGGCCTCTTTCTTTTGCTTTGGTGTTTCGTCTTAAAAATTCTGTGCCAAAAGCTAAAAATTTAGGGAAAAATAGTAAGGATAGAGTGATGATCTGGAGTTGCATTGCCTTTCCTAAGTATACTTGCCGGAAAATGATATCAAAACTTTCCGAACTGAATGCCAAACGAAAGAAGCGTAAATCTGATAAATATAAATAGGCAGAAAGTCCAATAAAGATTAACCAAAATGCACTCGAAAGATATGAAAAAATTCCCAAGAGTATGGAAATCTTCGATTGAAAATTCAATTCGTTTGCGCCCAAAAACCAAAAGTGTTGTATATTCCCTTGGCACCATCTTTGGTCTCTTTGTAAGGATTCAATCCAACTAGGCGGATACTCTTCAAAACTACCCAAATCGTCTAAAGAGAATCTAACCGTATAACCAGATCTTCTCATCAGAGCGGCCTCAATCGTATCATGGCTCAGGATTTTTCCACCAATAGCACCTAATTTGGGTAATTTGGGTAAGGCACAATGTTCAATAAATGGTTCCAAACGAATGATCGCATTGTGTCCCCAAAAGGAAGCAGAGTACAATTGCCAATAGTTAGCACCAGTCAAATAGTACTTACTGTACAAGGATTGTGATTTTTGAAATATTTTTTGGAAGAAGGTTTCTGTCCTGTGGATGATGGGATTTGTTTGGAGAATGCCAATGGAAGTTTCTGTTTCCATTTTTTTGGCAAGAAGTGACATTCCTTTTCCAGTCATATAACTGTCAGCATCTAGTACTATCATATACCGATAATTTTTTCCAAACCTTCTACAAAAATCAGAAATGTTTCCACTTTTGCCATTGGTGTTGATCTTTCTTCTGCGGTAATAGATCCTTCCTGAACCATTGGTCTCTTTCAAAAGATCGATGTAGCTTTTTTCTTCTTTGATCCAAACTGATATTTTATTTGTATCACTCAGGATAAAAAAATCAAATCCTTGTGTGCCGTGCTCCTTTGTTATCTCAAGATACATCTTTGAGATTCGTTCATATACAGCTGAGGTGTCTTCATTGTAGATGGGAATAACAACTGCGACGGGTGTTTTCTCTAAGTTGACAGCATCTAATTCCTTAGGATCAATCTTACAAGCAAGTGGATCTCCTCCTCTCCATTCTAATATAAATCCAAAGAGTGCAATGCAAAATCCATAGGACAAATGCAGAAAGAGAATCGAAAAAAAGAATAATAAAAAAAGATCTAAGGTATCAATCGTACGAAAGGAGAGATATTCATAATAAAGATAGGTTCCATAGGCAGATAGAAGGTTTACAAACCCCCAGAAGAGAAAAATTCTAAATGTATAAGGATTGAGTGAAAATAGATTCATGGCCGAAGCAGTAAAAATCCGATTAAAATATAGGTTACACACCAAAACAATATCGTTAATAGAATTGTTTTTTTATCCAGTTTGTCTTCGCTTAGTTTGGCAAATCCGCTAAAGTCTATGGGTCTTGGGACCATCTTTCCGAATCCTTTTCCGTCCGAAGAAAACTGGTTCTTTAGTCTATGGGCAACCTGATGGAAGTTAGGCTCAGTTTTCCATGATTCTAAAAAAGGACCTTCAAATTCCAAATCTCCAAATTGATTTCTCTCCAAGTTTAATTCTCGTTCATACCTTTCCTTGAGATAGCCTTCGAATCTATGATGCACGGTACCCAAATCAAAACGATCACAGGATTGTAGCACTTCTCTAATGATATCAGCAATTTCGAGTGGATTTTTAATACCGAGAGAACGAAGGCGTGTGTCTAACGAAGTCAAAATTTCATTGGAAACTTGGTTCATAGCTAATTGTCCAAACTTCGGAAATGGTATCATCCTTATTCTTCAAGTAGGCTTTAAGTTCCGTACCCTTTGATCCAAGTTTGGTCGGGAGTTGGAAACTAAGCCTAAGTTTTTCGGATTCGGGTATCCAAACAACACTCACATTGCTAGGCTCCCATGGTTCATTCCAAGATTCTACTACGGGGATAGGATTTTGCCCTGATTCAACCAAGGATTTAATTATTTCTCCTTTAAAATCAATGAGGTAGAGCTTTTCTCCTTCCTTGAGTGCATTGATGCGTGTTGCATGAACATAAGCTAATTTCTTTGGTAGCGAAGAATTCCAGTAAATGGTATATTCTAGATTTAGAGGTTGGCCAGGATCAGGTGTTTCATTCGGTACCCAAAGCAAGGTAACGTTATCATCTGAGTCTTGTTTTGTGGGGAATCGATAGAGTTGCAAATTTCCTTTTTGAAATCCACTTGATGGTTCAATCCAAGCACTAGGACGAAGGTGGTATTTCATATGAACATCTTCGTAATTTGCAAACTCTTTATCCCTTTGGATAAGGCCATACCCTTTTGGATTCTCTAGTTCAAAGGAATGAATATGAGGTCGTTTGGGATTGTCAATGGGTCTCCACAAAAGTTCCCCATTGGAAGTGAGGATCTGTAGGCCATCAGAATCATGTACTTCTGGATACACTTGCCCTTGTGGTATACTAGAATTTTCGCCATACCAAAACATACTCGTAAGGGGAGCGAGGCCGAGTTTTTCCACTGGTTTTCTAAGGTATATTTCCGCAGTAACCGTACATTTTGTAACTTCGCCAGGAAAAATTTCAAATTGATAGGCACCAGTAGCAGATCGACTGTCTAAGAGGGCGTATACGATCATTTTTGGATCGGAAGGAGAGGGTTTTTTCAGCCAAAATTCTCTGAATACGGGAAATTCTTCGGCAACATTCGGCATACCCGTATTAATGGCTAAGCCTCTTGCAGACAATCCGTAAACTTGGTTTTTGGAAACCATCCGAAAGTAACTTGAGCCTTGAAAGACCACAAACTCATCTGTATGTTCTTCCGTATTGATAGGAAAATGAATCTTAAATCCAGAGTGTCCAAATTCTGGACCGAATTTGACAGAACCCACATCCGTCCAATCAAAGTAATCTGCGGAAAAAGGAATCCCTTGGTAAGAATCTTCTATCAGTTCATTGATATAAATCGATTGGTTATATAGATGGCCTGGCGGCAAAAATTGAATCTGAAAATTACTCCCTTCCTTTCTCCAAATTGACTTTTCAGTCAGAAAGCGAATATTCTTGTACCGATCGTACGGCAAAGCTGCCAACTCTTTGGAACTGTGCGCCTTGAGTTCGACAAACGCTGTTTCTTGTAACTTTTTGGCTTTAGATTTTAGGCTATTGAAGTCGAGTTTGGGACGAACCACTTCATGTGGTACTTGCAGACTTACGTTGCCTTTCTCTTTTTCTGCATTTGGATCTTTTGTGATCCCTGTTGCAATCAGAAAGGCGGCAAACGCACCCAAGATCAGATTGATCAGTCCCATATACCCAATCTCCTAGAGCGAATCAATCTTTCCGCCCTTTTTTTTAGGAGATATACGATAGTTTGGGCTGTTTTTATATTACTTTAGGAACCAATCATAGACGGCAAGAAGGAGCCGAACTTTTTCGTTTTGCCGAGATCGGAGACAGGGCTTCCTTGGTCGACAGCAAGCTCACCATTGATGAATACTTTTTTGATTGTGGCATCGTTACGCCGAACCCATCGTTTGAATCCATTCATAAATGGCATCGGTGCCTCGACGTCCTTGGCTAAACTCTCGTCCAAATGATTGGGATCAAGGAGAACTAGGTCGGCACGTTGGCCAATTTTCACATAACCTGCATTGATACCAAACCAATCTCCTATTTCACCTGTTAAACGATACACTGCATCCTCTGTCCTCATAAAAGGTTGGCCTGCTTTTTCTGCATCGTATACAAGTTTTAACATCCGAAGTGGAAAATTGTAATGCGCCATCCCTCTCAAGTGGGCACCTGCATCCGAAAAACCAATGAGTACATCGGGGTGAGCCACTATCTTTTGTAATGGCTTTAGGCGGTGGTTTGCCATTACTGTATACCAGCGGATTTGGTTTCCGTACTCCGCAACCAAATCCAGGAAAGCAGTGACCGAATCTACCTTTCGCTCTTTTGCCACTTGGTCAATGGACTTCCCGACAAGCTTTGGATCGGGAGAGTTCACAATGACCGTTTCTTTAAAGTCTCTATGGAAAACTCTGGGTAAAAACCAATTTGTCCATTGGCGTCGAAACCAAGAACGGTACTTTTGGTCTTTCATCAATTTTCTTCTTTCTGCTTCGTCTTCAATATGGTTTGCATAGGCACCAGCACCAAATTCTTCAAAGACAACAACATCCATTCCATCTGCATACAAGTCAAAAGGTTCTGGTAAGGCTTGGAAACGAAAGTCAGCGCGGAAAATTTTATTCGTGAGCCTTCCGATGAAAAACAAAAGTTTATATAAGTTTGGATCGAATTTGACATCCATCAGGGAAATGATCGTTGTCTTGAGTTTCTTTTTGAAGATTGGGATTGCTTCCCATAAAAACAGAAGGAGGTTGATTTTAGTGGAAACGTTTGGTACGCCTTGGAAGACTTTGCCTCGTTTACGGAGAATTTTGTTGAACACTCTGTATTCACTCCAATCAGCAAAAGTTGATGGTAGTGGCAGAGAGCGAAACCTTGAACCATCCATTTTGTCCCAAACCAAAGTATTGATAGACATTCCCAGATAACCTTCGTTCAATGCATCGTTGAGTAAGGTTTCCATCTTGGTGAGCTCGTCTTTACTCGGTTTGTCTGTTTTACTTAAGGCACGTTTGAGTCCCATGACCTTCGTGCGGATGGTGGAGTGACCAGCGAAAGAAACTACATTGGGACCAAGTGGAAGAGAATTTAAATGTTCTTTGTATTCTTTCGCTGAGTCCCAGTTTTTTTTGGACTGTAAGATCTCCAGAACATTCTTTCGGGGGATGGCCTCTACCCGGCTAAACATATCCGCTAAATCTTCGGGTTCACCAAAGGCCAAACTCAAACTACAACTACCTAAGGCAACTGTTGTGACACCGTGCCGGACAGATTCTGACAAGTCAGGAGAGACTTCAATTTCCGCATCATAGTGAGTGTGGAAGTCGATAAAGCCTGGCGTTAACCAAAGGCCTTTGGCGTCTATCTTTGATTCGTCGGGGGCTGGGCTTAGATGGGGGGCCATTTCCTGAACGATCCCATCTCGAATTCTTAAATCACCGATCCAGGAATCGTTTTTGGAACCATCGAAGATGCGAGCACCTTGGATCAATACATTCGCCATTTGAAATCCTCACGTAGCCAGAAATTGTAGATCAGGATTACATCTTTTTACATCATTTTGTCAAGAATGATTCAAGATTCTTTCTGATCGATCTCTGGATTCGATCAGGTATCTGGTTCTCTTCTGGAAACAATCGGGAAGCTAGTTGTAAGATTTCTTCTGCGGAGAGAGATCGATTCCCCTTACTTCCCGAAAGTTCTTTGGCTTTTTGGAATACGATTTTAATTTTTTCAGCATCTAAGCTTATACCTGACTTTTGTAAGACGTGAACGATAGCTTTTGTGCCTGATTGGTTCGTAAAATCAATCCTTTCGGCATCCCCTCGGCCTACAAACTCTGGACGAAATGTTCGGTAAGCTCCTTTTTCTTGGCCAATGGTTTTGGTGACTCCGTCTTGGTGTATACCACTTCTATGGGAAAAAATATCCTCTCCAATGATTGGGGTTTTTTCTCCGATTGGGATCCCACTCAATTCAGAAATTAAAAGTGCCGTAGGATAGATCTTCTGGAAGTTCAAGCGAGACCTAACACCACACTGGTGCAATGCCAAAGCAGTCTCATAAAGATTTGTATTTCCTGCTCTCTCTCCTAAGCCATTCAATGCAACCTCTACCTGATTTGCGCCTACAAATACACTTTCTACTGTTGTCGCGGTCGCCATACCTAAATCATTATGTGTGTGGACGGATAGAGTAATGTGGTCTGGCATCTTTTCTTTTACTCTTTTGACCATATCCACAAACAAAAAAGGCCGGTATCTCTCTACTGTGTTTGGTAAATTGATAACATCAGCCCCTGCACGGATTGCCGTTTGAAAGGCTTCGATCGTAAAATTAAAATTTTCAATCGCATCTCCAAAATGTTCTCCTGAGAATTGAATGCTCTTCCCCTCTCCCGCAAGAGAACGTGCGAAAGAAATGGATTGATGAATGGTTTCCAATACTTGTTCTTCCGAGATTCTAAGTACATTGTGTATCTGAAAATGACTCACAGGATATACGATATGCAATCTTGGGTTCTTTGCGAACTGGATTGCTTCCCAGGTCCTTTCAATTTCATCTACCTTTGCACGACTCAATGCAGACACAGTCATTTCAGGTGGTGCTTGTTTTGCCAATTGTGCTACCGCTCGGAACTCAAGCTCGTTTGAGGAAGGAAAGCCCAATTCCACTCCATCGACTTGTAATGCAACAAGGGCAGCAAAGACCTGTTCTTTCTCGGCAAAAGTCCAAGGCTTTTTTAAGGCTTGGTTGCCATCTCGTAAGGTAACATCTTGTATCCAAACTTGGTTAGGATTTTTTGTTTTCATAGGTTCTCCTCTCATCTCCGAGAACCAGTCTTCTGAAGAGGGAGGGAGAAAAAAAAAGCCCAGTTCCTCTTCAGGAGGACCGGGCTTCTTTTCCGCAAAGGCGCACGCTAACCTCCTCGATCTATACGAGACCGAGGAGAAGGAGCAACTGTGCTTGTATCGGATATGATTTCATTCTAAATCTTAGACAATGATGATCGCTGTTTTTGTCAAATTTATTTTGGTTTGGCTCCGATTTTGGAAAAGAGTGAAAGGAGGGCGATAAGGAAGTAAATCAATCCCACAAAGAGCAAAATGCCGACAGGGATGATTGTTGTGAATGGCAATTTCCAGAATTGGGTCAAGAGAAATACGAGAACGATGGCACTGAAGAGAACAATTGGAATGCAAAGACTAGGTAAGTTAGGTGCAAGTTTCCACTTTGCAAAGAAAAATAGGGCAATGCTTGGGCCTAAGGTATAGGAAAAAATAGTGAGACCCATTTCTAAAACACCTTTTTCATTTCCTTCACCCAAAGAGAAAGGGAACAAAGAAGATAAGAAAAGGATGACCCCAAACAAAACACTCAAAGACTTTGGACTGAGGTAACGATCCAGTTTCCAATCTCTTGCCCAGGTGAGAGACAATGAGTTGATCGTAGAGGAGAGAGTCGACATAGCACTTGCGAAGATAGCAGAAAGAAGCAGTCCTAAAAATGGGGATGGTATCTTTTCGATGATGAAGTAACTGAAGGCTTTGTCAGGAGCTATGTTTCTATTTTGGAAATACAGATAGAGTAGGATTCCAATACTTAAAAATAAAACAAACTGTAAAAATACAAAAACTCCGCTCAATACCAAAACTCGCCTAGCAACAGAAAGTTGTTTGCTTGCGATCACTCTCTGAACCAACATCAAATCGGTCCCATGGGAGCCGATCGAAATAAAAGCTCCACCCAGGATCGCGAAAAGAAAGTAGTAGGCGAGGTCACCTTCTTGGAAAGAAAGATGGAAGATTGTGAGTTTATTTGAGATTTGAGCCCAGGTGCCCTCATCAAATACCACCAAACCAGACAAAAGGAAAAGGGCATACAATCCGCCGATAAGATAGATGATCAACTGCAATGAATCTGTAAAGACAATAGCTTTAAAGCCACCTAGTACAGAATAAATGATAGTCACGATGCTTATGATAGCTAAGGAAAAAATGCCAATTTGTATATCGCTATATTGAAATCCAAAGGATTTTTGGAGTAAAAAGGCAACCGGAAGCGAAGTTACATACAGACGAATCCCATCACCTAAAATTCGGGAGACGGTGAAGACAAGAGACATGGACCTTTCTGCGTAGGGGCCATATGTTTCTCCTAAATACTCATAGATTGAGATTCTTTCTCCTTCAAAATAGGAAGGTAGAAGGAAATAGGCGACTATGGTTCTTCCTAAAATATAACCGATCGCTAATTGTAAAAAAGATAAATCAGACTTAAAAGATACACTTGGTACAGATAAAAATGTTAAACTAGATGTTTCTGTGGCAACTAGTGAGAAGAGTAGCCATACCCAATGGATTTCTTTTTTACCAAGATAAAAGTCCTCCTCACTTGTCTTTTTTTTTGAAAAGTAAAGTCCTAGTGCAAAGACAGAAAGGAAGTAAACGATTATGATGACAAGATCAAGTAGCAAATTCATAATAGTGTGAGAGCAAAGATACTAAACGACTAAAATAAAACCAGGAAATTTTACCATCGCTCGGATGAAATCACTTCTAGTAATGATGCCTTCTAATTGGCCTTTTTCATCCACAATCGGTAGTGATCCAATGTGTTCCTCTAACATAACTTTTGCGGCAAATCTGATTTCCGTATTTCTTCTTGCTGTGAGAATCTTTTTTTGAGTCCATTGGTTCCAATCCATTTTTTTTCCCTCATCTAAGAGGCTATACTTCAAAAAATCGCGATCGGAAACGATACCAACTAAGCTTTTCTTTTCATCGACAATGGGAATGTGTCGGAATCGTTTTTCCAAAAAGGCATCCTTCAGTTCTTGGAAACTCGCAGATTGGCTCAAGCAAAAGACGGGCTGTGACATGAGTTGGTGGGCAAAGACAAGTTCTGTTTTGTGGCTTTCTTCCTTTCGCTCGTAATCGCTCGGCTTTCCCGAAAACAGGGCTGGCCTTGCTCCTGTCTCCGCCCCAGGGACTTCCGATGGGATGGCGGCCATTCTAGGGAGAGAGCGGACCATTTCCCTAGCTACTTCGGGGAGGCGGGGCCGGAGTTCTCCATTTTGAATCCAAAAAAACACTTAATTGTCCACCTTTTCATGAAATCGTACTAATTTTTACAAAAAAACTTGCAAAAAACGAACAGTGGTTTTTTATCCACCGAGGGCCTTTGCCCCCAGGATTTTCCATGAACGAAACACCCACTGTATTGTACCACCTCCTTGAACAGGTAGCAAGCCGCTTTCCTGAAAAGATCAGCTTCCGCAGACGTGATAAACAAGGCCAGTTCCCAGGGATATCCTTCCAAAATCTTTTGGAAAAGGTGGATGCCTTAGTGGCCGGTTGGCACTCGATAGGTCTCCAAATAGGTGACCGCGTGGGCTATTTTTGTGATGCCTCTCCCCATTGGCTCTGCATGGACTTAAGTATCCTCTCCGCAGGCGCTGTCGTAGTACCAAGAGGCACTGATATAGTGGAAGAAGAGATCATTTATATCCTCAACCATTCGGAAGCGAGGTTTGTGGTGGTACAAAAAGAATCGGACAGATTGAGGATCCAAAAGCTAAAGGACCGTCTACCCAACCTAGATCAAATCTTTGTCTTGGAAGCAGATAATGGTGAATGGAAGGAGGGTGATTTTTCTGTTAGCTCTCTCTATACCAAAGGGAAGTCTCTTCTTTCCGAACAGCCAAGTTTTGTTAAAGAACATCTTCTTAAGGTAAAGGCAGATGATCTGGCAACATTGATTTACACTTCTGGCACAACGGGAAACCCAAAGGGAGTAATGTTGAGCCAAAAGGGTTGGATCACCGCGATCAGAAACACCATACATCGATTAGGCCTACGAGAGGATGATACGGCTGTTAGTTTACTTCCACCATGGCATGCCTTTGAACGTGCTGTGGAATATGCCACTCTTTCTCTCGGTAACGAGTTTCTTGTCTCGTATATGCCTTGTTTGAAAGAAGACCTCCGAGAATTTAAACCCTCTATCTTCCCATCTGTTCCGCGCATTTGGGAATCAGTTTACAATGGGATTATGGCAAAAGTAGCAAAGGAGGGTGGTTTGAAAGAATCTTTATTTCTTTTCTTTCTCTCTGTTGGTAAAAAATGGGCAAAGCACTTAGCTGTTGTTAAAGGCTATGACTTCCAAATTCTAAAACCAAATTTCTTTTCTGCATTTTTCAAAAAAACCATCTCCCTCTTTCATTTGTTTTATCTTTCTCCATTTAAACTGCTTTCCTTGAAAATATTTTCGCCTATCCACCAGGCACTTGGAGGAAGAATCCGTGTTTGCATTTCCGCAGGTTCTGCACTACCAAGTGTGGTAGACGGCTTTCTTTCGGCGATTGGAATGAAGGTATTGGAAGGGTATGGTATGACAGAAACTTCTGCTGTTGTTTCCATTCGCTCCAATGATAAACCTACTGGAGGGACGGTGGGAGTTCCCATCGGTGGTTATCAAATCCGCCTAAAAGATGATAAAGGTAACATTCTCACTGCGCCTGGAGAAAAGGGAACACTTTGGATTAAATCCGATCAAATTTTAAAAGGGTACTATAAAAGACCTGAACTCAATCAGGTCGTCTTTGACTCGGAAGGTTTTTTTGATACAGGTGATTTAATGATGCTCTCTTATCGAAATGAACTCATCTTTGCAGGTCGATCAAAAGATACCATTGCATTGATTGGAGGGGAAAATATAGAACCAGTCCCAATTGAAGATAAGTTGCTTACCTCACCTTATATTGATCAGGTGATGGTTGTGGGTCACGATAAAAAAACTTTAGGTGCCTTAATTGTTCCGCATTTTGAAACCATTGACCAGAAATATCCGAATCATTCTGGTAAATATAAAGAATGGAATGAAGTGAAAGAAATTCGTGATCTTTTTAAAAGCGAAATTTCTCGGATCATTTCCAAAGAAAATGGCTTCAAGAGTTTTGAAGTCATTCCGATTAACCAGTTTTATTTGGTGCCTCGCCAATTTGACCCAGACAAGGAAATGACTCGTACTTTAAAAATGAAACGAAATGTCATTTCAGAAACATTTAAAAATGAGATCGAAGGGTTATTTCAATGAGAAATAAAAAATTAAATCCATATTTATCCGAAGAGGAAAGTGACTTCTTCGATACAGTTTTTCATTTTTCACAGGAAAAGGTTTTACCTTCTGCAGAAGAGAGAGATGAAAAGGAGATTTGGTCCTCGGAACTTTGGACTGAATTTAGCAAAGCGGGACTGACCGGATTGTCCATTCCCACCGAATATGGTGGGCAGGGAGCAAGCTGTTTGCAATGTTCGCACGCGACAGATGCATTTGCGGCTGGCTGTTTGGATGGGGGCATGGGTTTATCTTGGGCCGCACATATGATCATTGGAGCAATGCCCATCGTATTTCAAGGAAGCGAAGAACAAAAACAGAAATACCTACCAAAAATTGCCACAGGCGAATGGATCGCAGGTTTTGCGTTAAGTGAACCAGCCTCCGGTTCAGACGCAGCCTCCCTATTAACAAAGGCAGAAGAGACAGAGAAAGGTTGGAAGTTGAATGGGTCCAAAATGTTCATTACCAATGGTCCTGTAGGTCATGTCTTTGTCACAATGGCAAGGACTTCCGAGAAAGGAAGAGGTCCTTTGGGGATCAGCGCATTTCTAGTGGAAAAAGAAAGACCAGGCTTTCGTGTGAGTAAGGTTCTAAAGAAATTGGGTCACCATACGTCTATGACCGCCGAGCTTTCGTTTGATGATATGATCCTTCCCAAAGAAAATCTTCTTGGTCCACTCAATTCAGGTTTTTTAAGAATTGGCAAAGAAACATTAGAATGGGAACGAACCGTTTTTGTGGCAGGATTGTCTGGCGCCATGGAATTTTGTTTTCGATCGGGTCTGAAATATGCCAAAGAAAGAGTTCAGTTTGGAAAATCAATATCCACTTTTTATGCAATGAAAGATATCCTAACACGAAATTGGGTCTACATCCAAGCTGCCCGTAGACTTATCTATTGGGTTGCCCAAAGAAAGGATGCTGGCATACCATCACCTCTGGAAAGTTCACTCGGGAAACTAATCTCCTCTGAGATCTCTGAAGATGTAGCAAAAGACACAGTACAGTTATTAGGTGGCTATGGCTATATGAAGGAGTATGCTGTTGAGAGGTTCTATCGAGATGTAAAGTTAGGAACAATAGGAGGTGGGACAAGCGAAATCCAAAGATCAATCATTGCCTCTTTATATCCAGGAAAAACTAAATTTATGGTGGAATTTGAAAAGATCAAAGAAGTGAAGTCTTCAGCAGATGAGATCCAGAACATTCTGTATGATATTTTGATCGCTATGGATTCGGTTTCTGCACGTAAGAAAATGCAATCATTGGAATTTGCTTTCGCTGATGCACTTTCCTTATTTGTGATTTTATCCCTCTCAGAAAAAGACCTACACACGGAACATTCCATGTATCCAAAGGCAGAAAAGTTAGCTGATAGAACCTTGTTGACATATTATTTAACAGGAAAATACTTATCTTCGCTTTCTCGATTGTCTGAATACGTAGGCTCTGAACTAGATTCACTTTGGCAAACATTTGGGAAAATATCCAAACAGATTGAGAATATTGTAAATGAAAGGTTTGATACTTTGCAAGAGTTGGTTTAAGTGAAAGCTGCACTCCGAGTTGCATTTATATACTTTGTGCTTGGAGTGCTTTGGATTTATTTTTCCGACATATTAATTTCACAACGGAACCAGACCATTGTAGATATCGAAATTGCCCAGTCCTATAAAGGCTGGTTTTTTGTTGGTTTGTCTTCTATCCTCATTTATCTACTTCTACTTCGAGAATTTAAACTCCAAAAGCAGACAGTCCAAGAGAAGAACAGTTTGGACATGTTGTACCAAAAGATTCTTACAGAGATTCAAGACTCCGTTCTGATCTTCAACATCAAAACAGGGAAGATAGAGATGGTGAGCAAACAATCTGAAACATTTTTTGAATTGAGTAGCGAAGAAATCCGAAACCATCCAGAAAGGTTGATTGAGCGCTTACATCCTGAAGATAGAGAGATGGTAGCGAGGATCTGGCTCAATCGATTGAGAGAAAGATTTTTAGACCTTCGTTATCGCCTGCTCTTCCCCGATGGAAGGATAAAGTATGCATCTGAGAACCGATTGTATTTTTATGATGAATCTTCCCAGGTAGGCAGAGCCATAGGGATAACAAGTGATATTAGTACATATGTGAAAAAACAAAATTTACTCGAGTCTTCCTTAAAAGAAAATGAAACTTTACTCACAGAAGTGCACCATCGAGTCAAAAATAATTTAGCAGTTATTATCTCCTTTTTACAAATACAAGCTTTCACTGCATCCAAAGAGAGCTCCCATATACTTGAACAAAGCATAGTCCGAATCAAAGCCATTGCCCTTGTACATGAGAAATTGTACGGTTCCAAAAATTTAGCAAATCTAAATACAGAAGACTATATAGAAAGTTTAGTTGAGAATATAAAACTTATGTATATGCGTTCAAATATTTTAATAGAATTAGATATCGATCCAAATCAATTGAACGTAAGTATGGCCGTCCCGATGGGCCTAATGCTGACAGAAATGCTAACAAATTCATTTCGGCATGCGTTCCAAGACCAAGAACATGCTGAAATCAAAATCAAAGTCAAATTTGTACAAGAAGGAAAAATATTATTCTTCTATAGTGACAATGGCATCGGAATTCCAGAAGGTGTTGATCTACAAAAGGCAGAAAGTATTGGTTTGTCCGTTATTTTTTCTCTTTGTAGTCAAATGTCTGGCAGGATCATTGAAATCAAAACAGCACCAGGACAAGGTGTATCCTACAACTTTGAGTTTAGATCCAAGGAGAAGAAAACATAATGTATGTGAAAGGAAAAACATATACTGAGATCCAAATAGGCGAGACTGCTTCGTTTACAAAAACTATTTCCGAAACAGACGTTTACTTATTCGCAGGTATTAGTGGAGATTTTAATCCATTGCATATGGATGAAGAATATGCAAAAACAACTCCCTTCCAAACAAGGATTGCACATGGAGGGCTTGCGGCCTCTCTCTTAGCGCCGGTTTTGGGAATGAAGTTACCTGGACTCGGCACATTAGCTTTAGAGACAACAACCAAGTTTAGAAAACCAGTTTATATGGGAGATACAATTACATGTGCAGTCGAAGTTGTAGAAAAAGTTGATAAGATTAAAGCTGTCAGAATGAAAGTGGTCTGGACCAACCAAAAAAAGGAAATCGTTTGTAAAGGTGAGACTTTGGTTATTCCTCCTGGTTGAGAAACTCACCTAACATTCCGATTTCGGCTTCTACAAATTCTGCTACTTCTTCCAATTCTTCTGGGTCTAGTATTTCTTCTAGGATCTCTTCACCGTTTGTGTCATTGCCTATTCTAAGGACGATATATCCAGGTACATCTGACTCAGGGTCGTCCAATTCCACATTGACTAAATGGTATTCAGATTCACTCGTAGGGATAAACACAAGGTACTCTGAACCAGAGAGGGTAAAGGAATAAAAAACTTCCCAGAGGTAGGTATTTCCTTCTTCATCTACCAGGTCTATTTCTTCCGAGCTATGGCTTGGTAAAAAATCATCGCCTTGGATGCCTAAATCCTTTAAGTCCATTATTGGAAGAAATCCTTTTCAAATGGAAGACTATGTTTCTTTTTAAAATTACAGTCTTTGCAGCTGGGTACCAAGTTTGATTTAATGGAAAGTCCACCTCGAATAAGAGGGATTAGGTGATCCATTGTTAAATCTTCTACCTTGAATTTATTACCACAGTAATGACAAATCCCTGAGGAGCGCTTCTTTTTCCACCAAGCAGATTGTTTGAGTTCTTTTGCTTTTTTTCTTTCCCTAGCAATCTCTTCATCCGAAACCATAGAAAAGAATGTTTCTTGTTTTTCCTGGGGTTCCATACTTACTAGCCAGACATTCAAATTAGCATCTGTCAAGAAAAGAAAAAGAATCGACTTTTACTTAAGATGTACTTACACTCCCAGTAGGGATGGGAAGATTATTTTATTTAGACAATTTGCGTTCCTTCGCATTGATCTTGGGTATTTTTTTCCATGCAGCGATTGTGTATGCTCCTCACATTCATTATGCGATCCAAAATCCAGATAGATTAGAATTCTTCGCCTATTTTTGTTTTTGGGTCCATAGCTTTCGTATGCCTTTATTTTTCATCATTTCTGGCTTTTTTTCGGCACTTGTTTGGGAAAAAAAAGGTTCCTTGTCCTATTTGAAAGGTCGCATACAGAGGATCATGATTCCGGCTCTGTTTGGACTTCTTTTCTTTGCTCCAGTCCAGTATTATTTGATGCTAAAGATCAAACAGGAAAATCTTGGTTTCGTTTCTTTTTTACATTACTTCTTTACCTTTGAAGACTTTGCCCAATCCCACATATGGTTTTTGGTTGATCTGGTTCTATTCAGTATGATGTTCTTTTTTTTTCCAAAACAATGGCTTAAACGAGGTATGGACTTTTTTCCAAGTTCTTTGTCCCTTCAAATTTTTTATTTTTGTTTGTTTAGTTTCAGTATGGTTTTGATCGGGCATTCTTTTTTCCCTTCTGGCGATGAGGTTTTAGGTATCGGAAAACTTACCCTTGTTTACCAAAGTAGTTTTTTTTGGATTGGTATCGCTTCTTACCACACCAAGAATACTATATTCCAAATACGGAATGTATCAAACATTAGCCTTTTGGTTTTATTCTTTGTCTGCATGTTCAGCTTTGTTTTGTTTTATGAAATTGAAATCATCGATGAGCTCTGGATGCCATTTTATTATGGGCGTCATTGGATCCGTGCCCTCCACCTTTTCCTATGGTGCTTGTCTCCCTTGGTCTGGACTTTATTTTTTGTATTTCTTTTCCAAAAATGGTTCCATTTTGAAAACAGGTTCACGAAATATTTAATCGACTCAAGCCTACCAATCTATCTCATCCACCACCCCCTATCCTTATTTTATGCCTATTGCATTCGTACAGAGGTCATGGGAGTCACAGAAAAGTTTTTCTTACATGTAGGATTTGTTTTAAGTCTCAGCTTTCTTGCCTACGATGTATGGATCCAAAATTCAAAACTTTTATCTTGGTGTTTTGGAGTTCGCAAAAACTCCTAATTGTGTTTAGATTCGGCTAACTGCTTGTATGGCGGAGGACAAGGCTCCATCCATGGAACCAGAGTGCCGACCCAAATGCTCGCCTGCGAAAAAAACTCGCTCAAAAGGTTCTTTCCATACCTCTTTGATTCCAAAGCTACCCGGAGGGAATAGAGAAACAAATCCTCTAAGCCCCGTATTTTTTTGGAAACTATGAAAAACGAAACTCTGATCACTCAGCTCGCCGCTATCTGCCATTTTTGTCTCGGCCAAGGATAGTCGCGCTAATCCTTTCTTCTGGCTCTCGGAAGATCTTTCCCAAAGTGTAGAGCGATCACCTTGTGTAATTGATGTGAGTGCAAGGACATTTTCTCCAATGGCCTCTTCACTGGAAACATACATTGCCTGCATTGGTGTCTCCGATAATTGCAAAAAAGGTTTTGTGGTTTCCTTTCGTTTTAGGAGGACAATGTTTTTTGAAATGCGTCCC
Source organism: Leptospira ryugenii (assembly GCF_003114855.1). Taxonomy (NCBI): domain Bacteria; kingdom Pseudomonadati; phylum Spirochaetota; class Leptospiria; order Leptospirales; family Leptospiraceae; genus Leptospira; species Leptospira ryugenii. The sequence goes on from NZ_BFBB01000001.1 coordinate 79,413, forward strand.
ATTTGCATCCTTAGGGCAGAATAGGTCATGTCTTTTGGTAGATTAGGTAGCCACTTAATATCGAGTACATTTTGTGCGGGGATAGTACAAATCATTATATTTGCTCTTACAGATCGACCAGAAAGGAGATCAACCGTCACAGCATTCTTTGTTTGGCTTACTTTCACTGCCGTCTCAGAGCTTAGAATTTCCACTTCTTTTCCCATTGCCAGAAGAAGTCTTTGGATAATCTGTTCAGAACCTCCTGAAACAAAAAATTTTGGGCGTAAAGAAGACTCGGGACTTTCCAGATCATGTAACATGTCTTCACTGGAGATAGCGTTTAGGTCTGCTCCTGTAAGTAGGCGATAGATTTCGGAAAGAGATCTGGCTTCATCTTCTGAAACTCCTTGGTAGCGGATATAAGATGCAAAATTAATTTTGTCCAAGCCTTGTCTTTGGGACTCTCCAAGTGACTTATGCAAGTCGATGACTTTTTCTATTGTCTCAAGTGAAGATTTGCTTAAATTGAGTAATGGATTTTCTGAATTTCTTAAATGGAAGTTTTCGGAAAGAGGAGAGTCTTTAAGAGTAAGTCCCAATTGTTTAACTAAGGTTTTGATATCGGCTTGTCCCTCACCAATCCACTCTCCACCTAAGTCCTGTACTATACCTAAATTTTTGTCTTGGAAGGTGAAGATCCGGCCACCCAATCGATCTCCTCTTTCGATCAGGGTAACTTGGTATCCAGATTGTTTTAACAAATAGGCGCTATAGAGACCAGAAAGACCTCCGCCTAGAACGATAGCAGTTTTGGCAGTGTTTTGCTTAAGGGAAGAAGTCGGTTCAGATGTTGGTTCAGCTTGGGCGAAGAGCTCATTTTTTCTCTGCAGAGCAAACAAGGAACCAGTGATAGCCAATTTTGATAAGAATTCTTTACGGTGCATAAATCTAACCCCTAATTTATTTGGAATCGGAAAAAAGGCTAGAAAAAATAAGGAATTCCCATCTACTGGGGCTTGCTTTTTTAAAGATACTAATATCTCGGAAATTAATTTGAAAACGAAACTCTCTAGACTCTTCCCAGTCCTTCTCTTGCTCGTTGCGAGCACTGTTTATGCTGAAGTCCCTTTCTCAATTAAAAATGAGATCGAGGGGAAAGCTCTCGTTAAATATCTAAGTATTTTAGAGGATACGAATGCCTCTTTTGTGCCCGCAGAAGTACTAGCCGGAAAGTACGATTCCAATTTCAAAAAATTAGAAAAGGAGAATCTCGGATTTAGCAGTTCTCAATTTTGGTTTCGTTTGCCTGTGGAAAATCTAGAGAATCAGAATGTTTCCTGGTTGCTTGAATTTGATTTCCCTCTTTTGGATGAAGTACAAATTTTTTCCAAGTCCCTACCGCAGGGCTATCTGGAAACATCAGGCGATAGGATTTCTTTCGCCAATCGTAAGTTACACTATAGAAACGTCATTTTCCCCTTAACAGAAAAAGCCCAATCAGGAAATGTCTACTATTTCCGAATCAAGTCTGAATCAACGATTCCTGTATCGGTCAAGGCATGGTCCACAGAAGAACTTTTAAACAAAATGACCAAAGAGCAGATTATCTTTGGCTTATTTTATGGCATTATGTTGGTGATGATTCTCTACAATACTAGTATATATGTTTTCACTAGAGAATTGAGTTATCTTCTCTATGTTTTATTTATAACTTCCATTTCACTATTCCATCTATCAAATAATGGTTTAGCATTTCAATACCTTTGGCCAGACGCAACCTGGTGGGCAAACGCCTGTTTGCCATTTTTTATGGTGACCTCAAGTTCACTTGGCCAATTGTTTGCGATCTATTTCCTAAGCCTTCGCTCATTAGCACCTAGGTTTGCAAAGTATATGCAGTATTGGTACCAGGCTTTGGCGATCACATCTATTTTGATTCTATTTTTTCCTTATAGAATGGCTACATTAGTAGGCATTGCTCTCGCGATCATTTCAGCTTTTATCATGATCGCAAGTGGTGTCATCGCCTTTATAAGGAGAGGGCGAACTGCAAAATTCTACTTGGTAGCATGGAGTTTCTTTTTATTGGGAGTTTTACTCTATTCTCTGAAAAGTTTGGGGGTGCTTCCAGACAACCAAATCACAAGGTGGACGATACAAATTGGTACTGCCATTGAAGTCGTTTTGTTGTCTTTAGGACTTGCAGATCGAATCAATTCTCTATCCAAAAGTCTCCGTGATAATCTACGTGAACTTTCCAGTGTAAAAGCAAAGATTGAAGAATCCGAAAAAAGGTTCAAAGAAATTTTCCAAGGTTCTGAAGAAGTGATGCTACTCTTGGATGAAAATACAAGGGTGATCAACGCTAACAGAGCCTTAACAAAACAATTGGGTTTTCGTGTGAGTGATTTGATGGGAAAACCTTTGGAAGAATTTTTATACCCTGTTAAGGGAAAAAAAGCAGGCTTCAATTCTTTGTATCTGAACGAAAAGTTTCAAGAACTTAAGATCACCGGAAATGTTGGACGATTTGTTTTGGATTTCTCTCAAAAATATGTAAAAGAGCCAAAGGATATGTATGTGCGTATGCAGTACATAGAGTTCGGGGACCTACGAGAAATCTTTGTGACCATGGCATCACAATTAGAAGATAGTATCATCAATTACATTGATGAAGAGAGAATTGAATTCACAATTTCCAATTACCTACGAAATGCCGAGCTTGTTTCACAAAAAGTAACGAGCAATCTGGGAAAACACCTTTCTTCGATTGCCCAAACAGAAATTAGGACATCGGTTCGGGAAATCATCATCAACGCCATAGAGCATGGGAATCTGAACATAGGATTTGATGAAAAGTCGCAAGCTTTGGTTGAAGGAAATTACCTGGAATTTTTACAGAAAAGACAGGAAGATCCAAGATATAGCCGCAAGGTGATCAAAATAGAATATGTACTCACGGAAGAATACGTTGCCTATCGAATCACAGATGAAGGAAAGGGTTTTGATCACAAACAAATCCTTTCCAGATCATTAGAATCTTTGAATGAGGCACACGAGCAGCATGGCAGGGGTATCCATATGACAAAGTCAGTTTTTGACAGAGTTGAGTACAATGACTCCGGAAACCAAGTTCGGTTGATTAAATACTTCCGGCATTAGGCATTGCGTTCCCAATCCAATACCCACCACTCATTCCATTCTTTTTGGTGTATGAGTTTTCCAGGTAGATGGCTCTGTAGCAATAGAATGAAATCGTCTTTTTTTTCGGTGATGATTCCCGAAAAAATAAATCGTTTTGATTTCATCTTTGCCAAATGACGTATATTTTGTGAAAGTACTGCAAAGGTTATGTTTGCGATGATGAGATCAAACTGACTCTCAAAACAGAGAGAGTGGTCTAAACCAGATTCTTCTACTCGAAACGAGATCTCTTTTGTAAAGTCATTGTCTTGCCAATTGGACCATGCTGCTTTCACTGCATTTGGATCAATATCCAAGGCAAAGATTTTTTTACTTCCTAGCTTTGCTAAACCTATCGAAAGGATGCCACTCCCTGTCCCCAAATCAGCAACTGTCGGGAATGCGAACTTATCTTTTTCTCTGAGTTCATCCAGATATTCTAAAATCAGTTTTGTTGTCTCATGGTGTCCTGTTCCAAAAGCGACTCCAGGATTGATAAATAGGGGAATCCCATCTTGGTCTTTCCATAGGTTTATGACCTTTGGTTCATTTTTCTCCCAAGTTGGTATCACCCAAATTTTTTTTCCAATAGAGAATGGCTTGTAGTACTCTTTGTACGCCTCTTCATAATCTCTTGTTTCTATGAAACGTGTCTCAAAACTCAATTGTTCCGGGAAATTGGCTTTCAAGAAGATTAGTATTTGGAGTTCTTTTTCAATATCCTCTCTAAGCAAATAAATTCGGATGTTTGTAAAATCTTTTATAAGACCTTGGTTTGGCTCTTTTGGGGATTCACCATCAAAAAGGATTTCATAATACCCAGCAACCTGTAGCTCATCCAAGAGAGCATATAAGATATCTGAATGTTCCTTGGGTAGACTAACTTTGATTTCGCGGTATTCCAGCTTAGCCTACTTCGTCGGTATAATCCATGACTAGATACATCAAAGTCTCCTGGTCAGTTGGATTTGAATATTCATGAGCGACATCAGCCTTAAAAAAAACAGAATCTCTTGGTTCTAGTTCCACAACCTTTTCACCAACGCGAAGCCTAAGTTTACCAGAAACAACGACAATGTTTTCTGTGGTGCCAGTTTTGTGAGGCTCCGCAACTTCATGTCCGCCAGGCTTTAGCACGAGTTCATAAAATTCTGTTTTACGGTTTCCCAAAAAGGGGAAGAGGGCACGGCTAGCAAAGACCTTTGAGTTTGAAAACAATACCTTGGAATTTTCCGCTTTTAAGACATGCACTCCATCTTGGTCTTTTTCTTTTAGGAGTTCTGAAAATGGAACGCTCAAACCATTCGCAATTTTCCAGAGAACTGAGATGGTAGGCACCGATTTGCCTTGTTCAATTTGAGATAGCATGGCACGGCTGACACCGCAGCGGTTTGCCAATTTGTCCAGGGAGAAGCCCTTGGTATGGCGGATGAGCTTTAAGTTCTCTTTGACGACTTCCGTTATATAATCCCCCGATTCGGATAAGCTGAAATCTTTGTCATCTTCTGCGGGTTCAAGTTTAGTGGCCATGGTTCTATGTTCAATATAACAGAGGAATCGTCAAGAATTATCGTTGTCTGCCTGTCTTTTTCTCTTCGATGACAAAAACAGGAAGGGATTTGTTGTGCAATTTGGCTCGTGAAAGCACTTCTTTGGCCGTTCCTCGGTAGCTCGTTTCATATTCAGTTGAAATGTCTAGGTGCAAAAAAATCCGCCTGTCTCCTGGAACAATTTTGGAAAGTGATTCTAGCACGTGTTTGGTTCTGTAAGCTGTTTCATACAAAACTAAAGTCATTCCGAGAGATAGGTATCGTTTCAGTTCTTGTTCCCGTACCCTTTGTTCTTTGGGTAAAAAACCAAGGAACAAAAAGGGTGAACTTTGGAATCCAGATGCTGTAAGGGCAGCCATCGCTGCAGTTGGTCCTGGGCCCACACTCACTTGGATCCCGTATTCCCAGGCAAGAGGCACCAATTTTTTGGCTGGGTCTTCTATTCCAGGACTGCCAGAGTCCGATATCATACAGGCAAGAGCTGTATTCAATAACCTAGTAAGCAGATCCTCTGTTTCCTGTTTGTCGCTGTGTTCGTTAAAGAGGATAAAGTCCTTTTCTATGCCTAACTTTTTTAGCAAAGTGGAAGTTGTCCTTGCCTCCTCTCCGATGATCAGGTCAGCACTTTGTAGAAGTTCTTTCGTACGCGGTGGTAAATCTTTTTCGTTACCAATGTGGTTAGAAACTAAGACAAGCTTTGGTGACAATGTCTACGCCTCAAAAAAAGGTTGGAGAAGTAGGCCACTTTTTTGGCATGCAGTCCGAAACTCTAATGAGCCTTTATCAATACCAATTCCTTTTTTTGCATAGCATAACATTGGATAATCGTTCATACTATCTCCGAATGCAAGGTCTGGTGTTTTGCCAATGAAGTGTTGTATAGCCTTTACTTTTCCATCTCCATAGGTATACGGTTCTATGATTTCAGCGGTTGTTTTTTGATTTTCGTCTAATGTTTGTTTCATTCCCAAAACTTTTGATTCTTCCAAGCCAAAAAAAGAGATGATAGCTCTGATTCCCAATTCAGGAGAGGCAGTCACTACATAAATCTCCCAATTATACATTTGTAAAAAAGCAATGAGATCTAACATTTCAGGTTGGGGAAACACAGCTAAAGCATCTTTTTTTCTGCTTACTTCATTCCATTTTACTCGGCTAAAGGAATTAAATTCGGAAATCGAAAATCCTTGGAATAAAAAAGAGGTCCAACGGTAGGCACTCTCGACTCCATCTTCCTTTAGTCGGTGGCTATACTCTTCCCAGAGACGAACTTCTTTTTCAGCTAGGGGTTTTGTATGGTGGTCCTTCCAGAAGGCTGTATCTTGGAAGTAGTGAGAAAGATCCTTGGGCAAAAAAGGCATACCTTCCTTGACAATGGCCTCCATAAGCCTTTCCCCAAAATCATTGTGGATGAGCGTATTATCAAAATCGAAACAAGCTAAACCCGGGCGATCTGGGATACGCTGTGTTAAAAAAGAGAAAACCTCATCCGACCACCTTTTCTTTTCCAAACCCTGTTTCACTAATTCTTCGCTACACTGACTGCGCTGGTATTGAGTCCTTCTTCAAATGGGCTTAAGAAATTTTCGGGGTTGAGATACACATTGTGGTAGCGCACTTCAAAATGGACATGGGGACCTGTGGACTTTCCTGTGTTTCCAGAGAAAGCGATGATCTGTCCTTTTTTCACGATATCACCCGCCTTTACCAAGACCTCGGTGTTGTGTCCGTAGACGGTATGGAAATGGTTCATTTCGTTATGGTAGATCTTCACGGTATTGCCGTAGTCTCCGCTTCTCCCTGCGATCTCTACAACGCCATCAGCGGCAGCTAGTACGATCGACTCTCGGGGGATGGCAATGTCCACACCTGTGTGTAAGGAATTCCAGCGGCGGCCAATCCTGGAGGTGATTTTGGTTCTGCTATTGGGTAGTACAGGCCAGATGAATTGGTCGATTTGGGATTCGATGGCCTCTCGGAATTGTCCCTGTTTCTCTAAGGATTCAGCATATTCTGCGCCATAGGGGAGGAAGAGGAAACGCTTTGGGGCATTTTTCTCTTTCTCGGAAAGGGCATTGAGGGCAATGACGTCTTCCCAATCGGAACCTAGTTCGGCAACTTTCTCTTCCAAGGTCTTTCTTTCTGTTTTGAAATTGATCCAGACTCCCCAATAGTTTTGGTATCTCTGGAATACATGGTTGTCTAGATAAACGGGCTCATTTCGCTTCTTTTGGTAGGCGGCGAATGCTGAAACACTCACGACGAGTAGGATGGCACCCAATACACTGAACATTGATCTTTTTCGTTTCATCTTTTTCGGCCTCACATTTTATTGTGCACTGCCAAAATCTCAAGCCATCTCCCTTGGTCAAGGAATTTGGAAGCCTAGAAATGTCTCATCTGAGGTTTTTTTGTGACATAATCGATACATTCCGACTGCTATGTGCTTTAGAAAAGGGGGCCAAAACCCACTGGAGGGAGTGGCCCATAAGATTAGAATTGTTCTAAATATTAGCTTTTGTTAGGTGGAGTGTTTGGTTTTTGTAAAAATGGAAACCTGCCATCATCAGAAAGCTAATCCCAACGGCATAGGAGATCCAACCTAGACCAAAGTAGCCTAGTAACAAAAAGCCAAAGAGCAAACGAGTGATCTCAAGTGAGCTTGCCCAAGACTTTCCTTCTATCATTCCGTTGATGGATGTCAGAGACAGGGTGACCCAGAGAGCAAAGAGGATTTGCGAAAGTAAGGTGAATTTGGTCACAAACAATAGAAAGGCAAAAGAGATTAAAAGGACTCCCACAAACCAAGCAGTCGTATACCGCCTCACCTCAGAACTTGGTTCTGGGTCGTACTTAGCAAATGTCTCAGGGCTAACATTGGGGATGGGAAGGTAATGGGCAGGCTCATCTCCCTTCGGCGGAACCCAGCCAGGGCGTTTCCAAAATACGCAGATCTTGTTCCAAATGCCTTTGGTTTGGAATGCTTGGACGATCAGTTCCCAATAGTAATGCACGTTGGCATACACAGGATTGAAACTTCGGAGTGGTTTGACAGTTCCATAAACACAGGGTTCCGTTTCTTCTTGGAAGGTTCCAAAGAGTCTGTCCCAAATGATAAAGATCCCGCCATGATTTCTATCTATGTAAATGGGATTGATGGCATGGTGTACTCGGTGGTGTGAAGGAGTCGATAGAAAAAACTCACCCCATTTCCCGATTTTATCTACCGCTTTGGTATGCACCCAAAATTGGTAGATCAAGTTGATCTGTCCGCTTGCCAAGTACATCCAAGGATGGAAACCCAAAACTGCCAAGGGAACATAAAAGACCCAACTAATGATCCCACCAAGGCCCGTTTGCCGGAGTGCCACGACGAGATTGTACTCCTCGCTGTGGTGGTGGATGACGTGTCCTGCCCAAAGTATGTTTACCTCATGTGCCAGCCTATGGAACCAATAATAGCAAAAGTCTTGGCCAATGATACAAAGCACCCATGCCCAAGGGTTGTTTAGGGCAAACTCAAAGACCCGAAAGTGTTCATAGACATAAAAGTAAGCAAAGAGTCCTATCCCTTTTTGGAACAGCCCCCATAATTGCGAGAGAATGCCAGTGCTAAGGTCTGCAATCGAATCCGTCAGGCGGTAGAGTAGACGCTGTTTCCAAGCACCATAAGCTACCTCTAAACCGATGAGGACAAAGAAACCAGGAATTGCGTAGGTTACGAAAGGAGGGGGGACAAAGTTCTCAAACATACTTTGGGGATTTTGCCATCATTTTGACAAAGCGTCAAGCAATTCCTGACCCAGATTCAAAAATTGCTCCCTGTTCAATTCTTCTGGCCTTTTTTTTCCAGAAATTCCCAGATTCGAAAAGGCCTTTAGAACAGCCTCTTGGAAGTCTCTATCTTGGGAAAAAGGTGACTCTCGCAAGCTAACAGACATTTGTTTTCTTTTTCCCCAAAAAACAGTGCGTAAAAATCTAGAATATAGTTCGATCTCATCTTTTGATCGAAACATTCTCTCCTGCAATTGTTTGGGAACCAAGCGGATGAGAGAAGAATCGATCTTTGGAATGGGATAAAAACAATTCTTATGAATGTGTTTCAGCAATTTTGTTTCAACAATCGCATCCAAAAAGAGTGATAGGGAGGAGATTTCTTCGCAGACACGAATTGCAAATTCTTTTTGGACCATAAAAATACCTCCTCGCCAGCGACTAAACTCTGTTGCAATCAAAGTCAATATATCGCTCGTTAAATGGTAAGGTAAATTCCCAAATAAGAAGATGGGTAGATCTTTGATCTCAATCAAACGAGATAGAGCATCACCTGGGTATAAAATTGATTGTTGGAATTTTGGTAAAATTTCCCTTTCGGCGATCTGGATATAAGCAGTATCGATTTCAAAGAGGTGGGATTTTCGGTTGAGTTGCAAAATCGGATAGGTAAGCGATCCCAAGCCAATTCCAATCTCTGCGATTTCAATTTCGGGAGCTTCTATATAGGGAACAGAGGATTGTATGATGAACTGGATGCTAGGTGGATCAATGAGAAAGTTTTGTCCGAATTTTTTCTGAGCATTCCAACCATTGGCAGCCAAAAACTCTTTGATCTCTTTAGGTGTTTGGTAAGGGGTTTTCAGACATCGCCTCAGGCTCTACAATGTTCCATTCTTTGCTTATCCCAAAAAAGCTTCTGTATTGGATCCAGTCATCTACCTTTTCTTTGGACCAAGGAGGAAAATCCAGAATCAAATACTTTTGATAGGGTTTGTATTGTGTTTGGATTTTTCTAATTTCGGAAAGGAGTTGTGGAAGAGACTTGCGCTTCCCGTCAAACCGTATCAAAACCTTTTGTTCTTTGCTTAAGAGTAAAGGACTCAAACCGCTCCTTTGCATGATTTTGGGACTTTGTTTTTCCCAACGAGACCATTTTTTTTGGATCTCCCTTAGAAAGGGAAGACAGGTTTCTGATTCATAGTAAAGAGTTTCCAAAGAGACTTTTTGTAGGTTTTGGATTTTATCGTTCATCCATTTTTTTTGATAACAGCTACCGTATACATAGAGCTGAGAATGATCGCGTAGATAAAAAAAACCCTTGCGCATAAAAGATTCAGATTCTATCTCGGCACTCTTTTTCAGAGACTTGGTCCAATGGTAGGAAAGTGGGAAAAAGAATATGACCAAACTTAACAATGATAATTGAATAATAGGCCTAAATTTTTTTCTTCTAAACATCAAAAAACGAAGAAGCAAAAAAAGAATCATCAAACATAGATAATAGGCAATCACATAGCTTGGGGTCTTGGAAAAGAATAAAAAATAGGAAAAGAACTCACTTGCTTCCTTTACCAATCGTAAAAATATCCTCAGGAAAAAATCTGTGAGATACCAGTGGGAATCGGCGATCATTGGGATAGAGACGAGCGACAGAATGCAGTTGGCATATAGCAATGGTAAGAGTATAGATGCCATTGGCACAAGGACAATATTGATTCCAACACTTCCGTAGGAAAAGGAATGGAAGTAGAAAATGAGAATAGGAAAGGTCGCCAAAGAACATGCGATCGAGATTCCAAGATGGTCCCTGAGAAAGTGGAATCCTTGGAAAGGGAAAATAAAATCCAAAATGGGTTTTATATAAAATATGCCTGCCACCGCACCAAAAGAAAGTAAAAATCCCAAACTCAGAAAATCATTCGGGAAAAAGCATGCGATGGTAGAGCTCGCATAACATAAAGTATCTGCCGGTTGCCCCTGTCTGTAAAAGTACTTTCCGAGAATATGATAAAAAGCAAATAAATAAGCTCTGATAAAAGAGACTGGAAAGTTAAGTGCAAATAAATAAGCAAAACCCAGAGAGAGGATGAAAATTACAGAAAGAAGTCTTTGTTTAGGGAAAGCTATTTTTGTAACCAAAAAACAAACACCTAAAAAGACTCCTAGGTGCAGACCGGAAGCGGCAAATAAATGCAATATACCGCTCTCCCTTGCTCTTTCCTTGATTTCATGGGGTAGTTCTTTACTTGAACCCATTAACAAACCTTTTGCGACTAATTGCAGTTCTTTTGGAAACGGGGAGCTTTGCAAAATGGAATCGACTCTGCTCTGAAAGGATTCTCTGGCAATAGACTTTTGGTCAGGCAAATTGGATGTAGAGAAAAAATGCAGTAGGGTATAGATAATAAAACCATAGAGATACGGTCTGTACTTTCTACATTGTCTAGGTAAATAGATGAGAACGATGACGAAAAGGAAATCAGCAGGATATAACAAAATCCGGCTTTCTGGAACAATCTGATATAGGGAAGCCGAAAGAATGAGACCGAAGGCGATTTTTCCACCCACCGAGATGGGCAACAAGGGAGCCAGTTTCCCATTATCCATAAGGAAAAAGGTCTTTTATATTAAGGATTGGTAACTTAGATACTTTGGTAGATGCCCAGTTTCTTGCGGATTTCTTGGATTTTCAATCGGGCGATTTGGCTTGCTTTGTACTTTCCTTTATTCATCACTTCCTCAACAAAAGCGGGATCCTTTTCAATTTCTAACCTACGGTTTCGGAAAGGAGCAAAATGATCTAAAATGCATTCTAATAAAGATTTTTTTAGATCACCATACCCGATACCACCTGCTTTATATTTATCCTTGAGTACAGATTGTTCGGAAGAGTTCAGAAATAAGCTATGGATTTGGAAGATAATCGACTCATCAGGATTTTTAGGTTCTTCAATGCCCTTGGAATCACTCACAATGGACATCACTGCCTTTTTGATTTCCTTTTCTGAAGCGAACAAATCAATTGTGTTTTTATAGGACTTGGACATCTTCGCTCCATCCACCCCAGGAACAGTCGCAGTGTTTTCATCAATATCCGGTTCAGGAAGCTTCAAACACTCTCCGAAGCTGGCATTGAATCTCTCTGCAATGTCTCTAGCAAATTCTAGATGCTGCTTTTGGTCTTTGCCAACAGGAACTTTATCTGCAGAATACAACAATATATCTGCCGCCATTAAGATTGGGTAGGTAAAAAGACCTGCTCCTGGTTGGAATCCTTTGGCTACCTTATCCTTAAAAGAATGGGCAAGTTGTAATTGTGATACGGTGATTGCTTGTGAAAGATACCAAGTGAGTTCCGTGACTTCGGGTACATCGCTCTGAACCCAAAAAGTAGTTTTATCAGGATCCACACCGAGGGCCAAAAGATCTAGAATAGCTGATTTGGTGTTTTCTTCTAATTCTTTTTGGGAGGAAAATGTGGTGAGCGCATGTAAGTTTGCGACAAATAAAAACAGATCTGCTTTGTTTTGGTACTGTAAAATTTTCGAAATAGCAGAGAAATAATTTCCTAAATGCAATTTCCCTGATGGTTGTAATCCAGTAAGGATGCGCATATATGATTATTCTCCCAAGTCTCCTGGTTCGTCCTCTGCCACAGCAGCAGCTAAGCCAGATCCATCTGAAGAGAAGGAAGAGTTTGTGAGTCGTTCATATTCTTTATTCAAAGCGATCAATTCTTGTTCAATTTTCCTATGTGCTGTTAATTTCTGAGAAGTTTGTGGGTCTTTAAAAATAACTGCATAATTGTAAAGGTACTTGGTAAGTTGGATTATGATTTCTTCAACAGTCATTCCATTGATTCTTTCTTTGGTCACCAATGTTTTGTCATAGTGTGGAATGAATCTCTGTTGGAGTTTGATTTCTTCTATGACTTTTTCTTTCGTAACAGCGACTTTATCCGTACCTTTCCCTTTTGATTCCGAAGCTCTCGCCATCAAATGGCTTTCCACCATAATATTCAATTTGTTCGCGAATTGACCAAAGAACTCCGCGGAATCGATAAGTACGCGCAAGATACTATTTACGATTTGGTCCATTGTCCCTTTTGAGTAGTCACTATTAAATTGTTGGAATGTGTATTGAAAACTTGGGAATTTTTTATTAAAAGTTTCAATAGCACGAACTAAATTGTTCATTGTTTCGATTTCTTGTCGGAATAGGCCAGGTTGGACTATAAGTAACTCTTGGTTTTGGTTGATATCCCCAAGACGGATATAACCCTCAATCATGTTGATATAAACTACCTGAATGTCTCTAAGTAATAAATACAACAAACGATGCGGCATAGATTTATAAGTATTTTTTACAGATTGGCTTTTAGCTGCTTCCGGTATATGCAGTTTGGTAAAGTCATCTACAACAATATTGAGAAACTCAAAATTGATCTTTCCTTTGTCATCGATAGTAAAGTATCTCGTTCTTAGATTTTGTAATTCTTCCTTTTTGAAGACACGAACATTGATGTCATCTGAGATTTTGGCTACAGTGATCTCTACTTCTTTTTGGATTTCACGTGAAGCTTGGAATTTGTGTTCCTGGATAGCAGGAACCCTAAGGTCGGCTATGATTTCATCCCAGGTAACCATTTTCTTTTTGGACACAATATAAAAAGCAGTGATCACATCGGAAAGTTTCGGTTTTTCCGATTCAAGACCGATACCAAAATTGATACCTGTCATAACAGCGGACATTTTGTTCGCTAGTTTCTCATCCATTTCAACGATTTTTGGTAAATTTTCCAGGATAATCTTCGGCGCATCATCTCGATGCAGATACCGGATATAAAACATCTGCATTTTTACCGAACGATCCAAAAAAATATCAGGAGAAATCTTATCTATAAAAAGAGAGTCAAGGGAAACAAAAGCATTAAAGAATTTACTAAAATTTGCAATGATGTTGTACACAAGCGGTGTCCAAAGGCGCCATCCCTGTTGCTCAGCCGTACGTAAGGCTTGGATTGTTGGGATAATGGTATCTTCTTTTAGCGTACGAAAAAGTCTTTCAGCGCTTGGAGAAATACTCGGATTCCGACCAAACAATCCCACATCAATAGCTCCTGTATCTTTTGCAAACTTTGCAATCGGAGTTTGTCCGCCACCACCACCAAACAGAGCAGCAAAAAAGCCGCCACCACCAGTTGCGGGTTTTGCTGGCTCAGCCTTTTTCTTCTGGGCAGCTTGTTTTTGTTTGGCGGACTCTGTGCTTACCAGTTCTGATTGTCTTTTCTGTTCCTGTTTCCCTTGGGAATCGCCCCGCGAAGAGCTTTCCCGTTCTGGTTTATCTTCAAAATAAGACTTAGGTTTATCTTTGGGTTTGTTTTTATTTTGGTAGTCCTCATCCACTTTTTTGATTAGGTCAATGCGAATGAAGACGTCATTGGACCGAAGGATCGCTTCGTCTACCAGTTGTTGGTGGTCGGGTGTCCTAGGCTTCCGATACAAATCGGCAAATACTCGGTGTGCTTCTGTGCGCGAGACCGGAGTCATTTGTTATTCCTTTTGGTTGAGAGGATTTTCTACAATCTGGGAGCTAGTAGGGGGCTGGAAATTAAACAAAGCAGTGCCCAAACCAATATTGGTGGCAATGCCGGAAAAAGCGATTTCTGTGATTTCTTCGTCATCCCTTTTCATCTTAATCACTCTTGGTAAATCATTGTCCGAAACAATCAAGATGATTTCTGAATACCTCTTACTCGGAGAGGTCAAACGGAACGTACGACCACTTACAGTCACGGTTTCATAACCGGATAACAAACCAGCAAGCCCTGCGGAACCGCCTTTAAGGTCCTGCCTGCCAGAAACCGATGTATCTGGGCTGTAAAACCATAAAACCTTTCCGTTGGAAGAGATTATGCGCCCATCATTTAGCCGAACATGCAATTGGAAGGGGTTTTTGTAGGAGAGAACTCCTGTCAAAGTACCATTGATGGTGACAGTGGCTCGGAAGGTTTCAAGGGAGTTGATTTTGGCAAGGACAGCATTTAACCGTTCCCTACCATCCTGAGCCTGGACCCCGAACACTGGGGCAAGGAGAAGGAAGAGAACGGAAAAAAATTGTTTCCTGGATCGGGAGACCAAACCGGTAGGAGAAGTGTTGGTATTAACCCAACACTTTTTTGAACTCGGATGTCAATGCGGGCACAACTTCAAATAAGTCTGCAACCACACCATACGTAGCAACTTTAAAGATAGGAGCATCTCCATCCTTGTTGATCGCTACGATGTACTTAGAGGAGCCCATACCTGCAAGGTGCTGGATAGCGCCAGAAATACCACAAGCAATGTAACAGTTCGGGGATACAGTCTTTCCTGTTTGCCCAACCTGGTGCGAGTGAGAGATCCAACCAGCATCAACTGTTGCCCGAGAGGCTCCCAGTGCTGCACCGAGTGTATCCGCTAAATCTTGCAAAAGAGGCCAGTTCTCCGGTCCTTTGATCCCACGACCACCAGACACAATGATAGAAGCATCAGCTAACTGAACTTTGTTTCCACCAGAGAGGTCTTTGGAGAGTGATTTTAATCTCACTTCACCAGCAGATGCAGAGGATGCTTCCACAGATCCTGCGCCTTCTTTTTGGCTCACTTCTTGTGAGTTAGCACGCACTGTGAAGATTTGGATGTCAGAGCTGATTTTAAAATTTGCATATGCTTTGCCAGAATAGATTGGCTTTTTTGCGACGACTTTCCCGCCGTCGACCGAAAGACCAACTGCATCTGCAACGATACCAGCGTTTACTTTAATGGCAACGCGTGCCGAATACTCTTTCCCTTGTGAGGAGTGTGGGATGAGTACCACTGCTGGTTTTTTCTCTTGGATGATGGCTGCAATCCCGTTCGCATAACCTTCTGGGTTGAAGTCACCAAGATTTGCTGTAATGATGGCATCAGCTCCCACAGCTTTGAGATCGGCAGCATACTTGTCTGCACTGGCCGCGATCACGACTGTATGAACCTTTCCACCGATTGCATCGGCAATCTTTCTTGCTGCGGAAGTAAGCTCTCTAGAAATTTTTTTGAGCTCACCATCTTTTAATTCGCTAACTACTAATACATCTGCCATTGATAATCTCCTTAGATCACCTTCGCTTCTTCGCGAAGTGCTTTTACGAGTTGACTTGCAAAACCTTGTGCATCGCCTGCTTCTAATTTTCTTCCAGCTACACGTGGTGGAGGTGGTTCTAAAGAAACCACTTCGAGTTTAGAAGCCGTAGCGCCCAACTCCTCTGGCTTTTTCACCTCAACAGGTTTTTTCTTAGCGGACATGATACCTTTTAAGCTAGGGTAACGAGGCTCATTGAGTCCTTTTTGTGCTGTAACGGCAAGAGGAAGAGATGTCTCAACGACTTCAGTCCCACCTTCGATTTCACGAGTAGCGGTCACTTTTTTGCCATCAAATTCTAATTTCAGTGCCATCGCAACATGTGGTACGTTCATTCTTTCTGCGATTTGGATGACAACTTGAGAGCTGTCAGTGTCAATGGACTGTCTACCACCGATCACTAAATCTGCATTCTCTGCTTTGATCAAATTTGCTAGCAGTTCAGATGTGTATGTCGAATCAAAAGTTACGTAATCGTCAACTTTTACATGGACTGCACGGTCAACACCCATAGCATATGCAGTTCGAAGAGCTTCCACGACTCGGTCTGGACCGAGGGAAACAGCAATGACTTCACCGCCGCTTTTTTCACGGATGCGAATGCCTTCTTCGATTGCAAATTCATCGTATGGAGAGATGATCCATTTGACTCCGGACTCATTGATTGATTTGTCGCCGGGTTTGATGCTGGTTTCCGTATCTGGAACCTGTTTGACTAGTACAACTATTTTCATTCCTTACCCCGATTTCGTGGATTGCCTATAAACCAGAAAAAGTGAGCCGATCATGATGGGAAGTCTTTTATTCTTTCCAGAAGGTGTATTTGAACCAGTTATATGTCCATACTATCCATAGAATGACAACGAGAACATTGGCATCGGACTTGAGATAAAAGAAAAGACCAAGGGTCAATGGGAGAGAGAGGAAAAGGAGATAGGAAAGAAAACAGGAGAAAGACAGAGGTTTTTGCCAAGAATTAGGGAATTCTCTGATCTCCGAAATATAAGCCTTCAGTGTCCAAGCCCGCGACTCTTTTCGGAACAGCTGCCAAACCAAGGCAAGGGAAAAAAATAAGAGCAAGGAGTGAACAAGGATGTACAACATGTTTTTACTTTTTTCCACCTTCTAATTCTCTGCCCATTAAAAATTTATCCTTTCTGCTTGTTCTTGCATTTTAAGAGAAGGAAATCCAAGGTTTCCTAAAAAAATGAAGATCTTTCCTAGCCTACAATTCATATTCTTTAAAGACAAATCTATTCCCCTCAGTGCCAAGACATTGATCGAAGAAGAGGAAGAAAAAGGAGCCTTGGTGGCAAACCGATTTCGGTATGTGGCAGGCTTTGGCATTCTCATCTCTATCTTGGCAAACCTTTCCAATACAAACTACGGAAGTATGGGTTATGTTGTGAATGTTGGAACCATAGCGATTTATTTTTTCAATGCCTGGCTCCATAGCAAAGTACTGAAGATTCCATCCGAGCGCATTCGCTATTGGTATGAGTATTTTAGCATATTTCTGGATAACACCTTAGTGGCCTCGGCCCTTTGGAGTTGGTATCTGTTAAGTGGTCACAACAACGCAAATTTTTTGATCAAAAATCCATTGCATTTTTACTTTATCCTTCCCATTGCCATAGGATTGATACAACTCAGAGCCAATCTGGTCCTCTTTTCTATCCTTTGTTATTTTATTTATTTCTATACCTATGCGCTCTATGCCTTTATCCAAGGTACGTCACATACTTTGGATTGGTATGAATATGTGCTTGGACCACAAATCATTGTAAGTGATGCGGTGCTTGCACGTCCAGTCGTATATCTCTGTCTTGTGATCTCAATTATTTATGCCATCAATAGTTTTTATCAAATGCTTGTTAGATTAGCCCAGGTGGAAGCACAGAAAAAATCCCTTTCGAGATACTTTTCTCCTGATTTAATTCCACATCTTTCCACCCAAACATCATCCTTAGAAATCGGAAAGAGACAAAAAGTAACCGTTCTCTTTTCTGATATCCGAGGGTTCACTAGTTTTTCTGAAAGTCTCGACCCACAAACTCTTTCTGGCTTTTTATCAGAGTATAGAGGAAGGATGACAAAATCTGTTTTTAAATTTGGTGGCACCTTGGACAAGTTCATAGGCGATGCAGTCATGGCAACGTTTGGTACACCATTCCCTTCTCCAAAGCCTGGATTCGATGCCGAGAATGCAGTGAATGCCGCAATTGATATGTTAGTCGAATTGAACCAGTTCAATGCCGAAAGAAAAGCAAAAGGAGAAATGGAAATTCGGATAGGGATAGGGATTCACACTGGCGAAGTCTTTGCGGGTAATGTAGGCAAAGAGGATCGTATGGAATACACTGTGATTGGAGATACCGTAAACACAGCATCTAGGATTGAGTCTGCCTGCAAAGCCCTACATGCGGAGCTTTTGGTCTCGGAGGATGTGTGGCGAGAGATTGGCGAACCCGACTCGTTTCAGAGAAAGGGTAAAGTCAAACTAAAAGGCAAAGAAAATTCCATTTATCTATTTGAGTGGAAACCGTAATTAAACAGCTGCTTTGCTAAGCTTTCCAACTGCTTCAAACAAAGGTGCATTCATTTCAGGGTCTATGATGTAGATAACCCGAGTCGAGCCTGCTGCATGGGAGGATAAGTCTATGATGGCCTTTCTCCTATCCATGCGCACTTGGGAGAGGTCAAAGTCTGCGATCCTGTATTTATTTGCCTTTTTGAAGATAGGTTTGATCGTACAAATTCTTTGTAATTTTGGACGGGTTTGGTAGCGGTCTACCTCTATCACTTTGCAGATATCAAAGTGCACTTGTTTTTCGGAATCAACGGATGCTGTGATGATAAAATCGTCTGCATTAATGATGTTTTCATTGTTCGTGAGACTTGCCCCCACGTAATCAATCAAATGGCGAATGTTTTTGCTACTATATGAAAAGAAGGAATCATTCACAATCATCTTTAGAGCTTTTGCTGAACTATATGCAGGTCTCCATGCTTGGGCAGAAGTAAGAGAGGCATATTCACTAGCCAAGGATAGAATGGCAATGTCATCTTCACGGTTTGCCGTAGTGATCTGATTTTCTTGTAAGTGCAATTGCATTTCAATGTCTTCCACGATTCTTTCTCGGTTTGTTTCCTTGGAATACATATCTCGTATGGACATTAGCTTTTGGAAGACTATCCTTGGGTCTGGGAAGTTATTGTTCACTCCGGCGCCACGGAAAGGTCTATGGTGGTTTAAGATGAGAGTCCGAACATCCGTAGAGATTTCGGGAGCAGATAGACTCATCAGATAACTGATGATGGGGTGTTGTTGGATAATGGCGTATTCTTCTTTGCTTAATTTTGGGTTTTCAGTGATATCGAGTTTCGCATAACCAACATCAGCTAGATAGCTAGCCATCATAAGTGCTAGGTGTTCTTTATGGTAGGGTTTTTTATCTGCATCAGAAACAATCTTTTTTGTTCTAACCTTCATCCCCATCGCGACTATGGTCCGTTTGGTCATGAGTTCAGATTGTAGGCTAACACCCGCTACACTTAAAATTTCTAAGATATTAAAAATCCCAGATTCAAAATCTGGATTACTAGTGAAGTCGTTCAGGATCTCATTCACAGAGTTTTGTACGATGATAGCTTGGTCTGAGGTGAAAGAATGTTTTTTTAGATCATCTAACAAAGCAGCTGATTGTTTTGCAAAGTCTTCAACCTTTTTTGGGTCAAATAACTTAACGTTGGACTTTCCTTCCGCATTGGCAGCTGCCACAGAGATTTTTGTTTTTTGGAGTTCAGCTAATAGAAAATAAACACCTTGAAGCTCGAATCGTAAGAGTTTGGCAAAATCGTCTTGGCTTGGGTTCTTTTTTTTGGGAATGATGATCTGGCCATTCCGATTGTAAAGGTCAAAAGGGATAGAATTGTTCTTTCGAAAACTGTTGAGAGTGTCTTCAGTTAATTCAAATTTTGCGAGCTTATCCTTTGGAACCTGTTTTAAATCAGCCATTTTTCTACTCAAAGGAAGAGATAAACTTCCTTTCAATTCTACTCTTGTAGCAAGTACAGAAGAATCAGTAAATAAATTTATTCATATTCCAAAGATTGTCATGTTGGTCCTTACTTTATTAGTAGATTCCCTTATCCAAATAAGACAGTCAATTTTGTCTAGATGTCTAGCTAATGTCAGTTAGTGTGCCTTTGTATTTTTTGTGGCAAATTTCGGGATTCTACGTAGAATCACTGAATATTTTTCGTTTACAATTCTTGAACCTGTACCAAATATTTAGGCATGACCACGATCTCTGAAAACCGAATGACAGACTTATTCCAACCCACAGATGCCCATGTATCCTTACGTGAGTCCGTGGCCAATTTTGCTGCAAAAGAACTGGATGAGCAGGCGAAAGAATACGATGAAACAGAAGGCTTTAACCTATCTCTTTTCAAGCGCCTAGGATCGGAACTGGGTCTATTCGGCATTACCATCCCTGAATCGGATGGGGGGCATGGTTTGGATGCGACTGCGAGTGTGATCATCCACGAGGAAATGTCCAAATATGATCCAGGTTTTACGCTTTCCTATTTAGCGCATGAAGTCTTATTCGTGAATAATTTTTATTATAGTGCAAATAAGGAACAACACCAGAGGTATTTGGACAAAGTGGTATCGGGTGAATGGATTGGTGGAATGGGTATGACAGAACCTGGAGCTGGGACCGATGTTTTAGGAATGACAACCCATACCGAACGAAAAGGGGACCGTTACATCATCAATGGAACCAAACAATACATAACCAATGGCTCGGTTGGGCAGGTCTTTGTTCTCTATACAAAATTGGATAAAAATGCAAAGAAAATGACCTCCTTTGTGATTGAATCGACATATAAGGGATTTTCTGTCGGGAAAAAGGAAGAGAAAATGGGTATGCGTTCCTCCCCAACCACCCAATTGGTCTTTGAGGACATGGAAGTCCCCCTTGAAAATTTACTTGGTACTGAAAATTCGGCCATCACCCACATGATGAGAAATTTGGAGATTGAACGGGTGACTTTAGCAGCACAATCTTTGGGCATCGCGGCTCGCTGTATCGATATCATGTGTGACCATGCCATGCGGCACCGAGAGGCATTTGGCAAAAAACTCTCTGAGTTTGGTCAGATCCAAAGGTTGATAGCTGACTCCTACGCAGAGTATTCTGCTGCACGAGCTTTGGTGTACCAAGTTGCACAAAGCATCTCACCGGAAACGAGAAATTCTCTAGGGGCAGCATCTGCTAAGTTAGTCGCCACACAAATGGCGGAGCGCGTTTCTCGGAGTGCGGTTCAGGTGTTAGGTGGATATGGCTACTGCCGCGAGTACCCAGTCGAGAGATTGCATAGAGATTCTATACTTCTATCCATTGGTGGTGGAACCAATGAGGCCATGCAAAAGAACATCATTTCTGATTTGAAAAAAGTTTGGGCTTAAGCAAACTCAAGCAGTTTGAAGATCCGTCTCCATTTGGTGTGCTACCTTTACGATCCATGAGCTGAAATAATTTCCTATGGATCGCAAAAGCAAAAGATCATACTCGGGTCTTTCCTTTTCTTTGATGCGAATGAGAGTCCGAATGGCCTCCGTATAGCGACCGCTAAAATCGAGCAAAGAGGTACCAGGAGGAAAAAAGTTTGCTACCACAACATATTGGTTTTCATCAAATCCATATTCATTCATCCAACCTTTGAGCAAGGATTCGCAGCTGTATTTGGATGCTAAGGCATGTTGAGCAACTAACAGATAGAACATGGACTCCAGAGCAAGCCAAGTAATTTCTGGGAAGGCAGTGGCAATCGCGGCAATGATTTGTTCACCGTTTTCGATTGTCTTTTTTAAATGGTTTACTTTCGTAAAATAGGCACCTAATTTGTTAAATGCTTTGATGTGTTGGATGATGGAATCCACCTCTTTTTTTTCGAGGCTTGTTTCTTTTTGCAAAAGAGAGGTAATGTCCTCTTTTGTTTTTTCTTGGCAGAGAAATTCTATGAACTGAAATACAATATCTATCGAAAACTGGGTATCTGATCCCTGCGAGTAGGCAACCTCTTTCTGGTAGGCGTCAAAACTACGGAAAATGAGGTATTCCATCTTTTCATTTTCTAATTGTGATACTGGCTTTAGGAGCTCCTTCATTGCCAAAATGAACTCAAATCGGCCTGCTTCTAGGTAACGGGCTTTTTGGTTTTTAAAGGTTCGGATCGTAATCTCTGGGTTCAAATGTAAGGCACCCATCCGGTATTCTGGTTGGCGCGCAAGAGATCTCCAAAGGAGTAAGGCGGGATCAACTTTCTTCCAGGATTCTTTAACCATATATTGTTTCCCTAACTAGCAATTTGCTCTTTTTTTAAACACAAGGAACGTCGGAGATACCAAAAAAAACGTTCCCTGTTCTTTTCTGATACTGGTTGCATAAGTCGTGCCAGTCTATCAGTCAATGGAAGAAATCTGGGATGCGATCGTTGTCGGCGGTGGTTTAGGAGGCCTTGCCTTTGCGAGCCGTTATGCCAAAGAAGGAAACCGAGTCCTTGTGCTGGAAAAAGGCATCCACCCAGGTGGCTGCGCATCTAGTTTTGACCGAGCTGGGTTTCGCTTTGAATCGGGTGCCACCACCGTGGTTGGTTGGGAGGAGGGGCTACCTCTCGCACAATTAGAAAGGGATCTGGGCATCCAATTCCCTAGAATCCCTCTCTCTCCTTCTATGGTGGTACTCTGGAAGGACAAAGAACTCATACGTTATCCTGAGCGAGAAAAGTGGCAGAAAGAAATTGCACGTGTCTTTGGCAAATCCAAGCGTATGGAATGGTTTTGGAGGTTTTTATTTTTTCTATCAGATGGGCTTTGGTCGATTTCTGGACGCTATTTACATTTTCCAATTGCGAATGGAAAAGATATTTTTAGACTTTTGCGAACACTTCGTCCGAAAGATATACTTATTTTTTGCGCTTCATTTTTGCCATTCCGTTGGGTTCTCAAAATCTTTGGATTGGAAGGGAAGGAGGAGTGGATATCTTTTTTGGATGAACAGTTGATGATCACAAACCAATGCAAATCAAAAGAGGCCCCTCTTTTAACGGCAGCAGCTGGTCTTTGTTATCCGAATTTAATCAACACGTACATACCAGGCGGGATTTTACGTCTCTCCGAAACCTTGGTAGAGTATTTAGAAAAAAACCGAGGAGAATGCCATCTCAAGGAAGAAGTAATCCGAATCAGGAAGGATGGTTCAGAGAGCGGACAGGATCTATTCCAAGTTGTAACGAAGAAATCAACCTACTATAGCAAGGTTGTTGTCTGCAATATTCCGATTTGGAATGTGGAACCTTTACTCTCAGAAGAGATTCCTGCGCGCTTGCACGCAATCCGAAGGTTTGAAGAAGGGATCTATAGTGCCTTTACCATGGGAGTCGTCTTGAGAACTAGCAGTTTGGTGCCCAAATCCTACCACTACCAGATCCATCTCTCCGCTCCTCTGCCTGAGGGAGGAGGGGATTCTATTTTTGTTTCTCTTTCTCATCCAGAAGATAAGCTGCGGTCACGAGATGGAGTGCTTGTGCTCTCGATATCCACTCACGTTTCCGATCCAGAGACTTGGAGAGAAAGGGGAAAAGACTACCAAAACCACAAACAAATCTGGGTAGATACCATCTTATCTCAGTTAGCTGAAAGTCTTCCCTGGTTCCGAAAGGAGGAGATCATCGCTTTACACTCTGCAAGTCCTCTTAGCTGGCAAACCTGGACGGGGAGGAAATTGGGCCGCGTGGGAGGGATTCCCTTTTCTTATTTTTCCAATCCCTTTCGTTTTCTATCCCCGAATGTTCTTTCTGTGAAAGGACTCTATCTATGTGGGGATACGGTTTACCCAGGGCAAGGAATCCCCGCTGTGGTTCTGGGCGGGAGCCATTTGGCCCAGAGACTGCAAAAGAAAGAGATTTGATTTTGTCCCCCCTTGGGCAAACCTATGCCCAAGAGTATGCCTTCTATTCCCAAAATCACCATCAAAGTTCCGGGTACTTCGGCAAACCTCGGACCGGGCTTCGATCTTATGGGCATGGCTCTCAAGATCTACAATCAATTCGAGTTTCAATTCCCTTCCCAAGCCAACTTCCAGAGTACAAACCATAAGGGAGAGTCCCTTCCGTTTGCGCCGGAAGATGATTTAGTGCAAGTCGCCTACCAGAGCTATTTCCGTGCCTTTTTGCCCGAAGTAGAGATTCCTAAATACGTCTGTAAGATGTGGATCGGCCTTCCTTTGAAAGGTGGGCTCGGTTCTTCTGCCTCAGCTATTGTGGCAGGATTGAGTTTGGCAAGAAGGGTGCATACGCTTGCATTTTCGAACGAAAGGCAAATCACAGACTCAGAGTTTTTACAATTTTTAGCAGAGTGGGAAGGACACCCTGACAATACTTTGCCCGCTTATTTAGGTGGATTTGTCTTTGCGACCTCCTGCCAAGGGGAACCTCTCCGTTACTTTCGGAAAAAATTTCCAGCATCCATCGCATTATTTTTGTTAACACCTGAGTATACAGTTTCGACAGAAGAATCTCGAAAAACTCTACCTGGCCTATACCCAACAAAAGATGTCATTTTTAATTTATCCCGTTTAGGTTCTTGGCTCTACTTTTTGGAAAAGCGAAGGTTTAGCGATTTAAAGAACGCATTGCAAGATAAATTACACACGCCTTATAGAATTACAGAGTCAAGTCCTCTCTTTCAAATTACGGAAAAGCTAGACCCTCATAAATTTGGGCATTGTCTTTCTGGCTCAGGGCCAAGTTTGTTGATCTTTACTGAAAGAAAAAATGCAGATAAATATAAATCAATTTTGGAGAATTTGATTGCGGAAGAGTTTAAGAAACAGAACATTCCCTATCAATTCAAACGCATACAGACAGATCATCTGGGAACCATAATCAAACAATCATAATTCCATTTAATCTTCTTGGTCTTCGCTATCTTCTTCTTTTCCAAAAGCGTACGTATCGTCCTTGAATCGAACCTTTCTATTGATGCCCGGTTGGATCTTTCCAATGGTAAATGTAAACTTCATTCTTTCTTTTCCGAGCTTATTGAAATAGAAAGAAGAACTCAATGCGATCTCAATAAAATTAACCATTCTATCTTTAATGATTTTATCTGAGATCCTAAATTCTGCAGGATGGCCAATAATTTCATAGGAATCAAAAGATTCTTTGTTCTCCATCTTGCCATATGTATCCATCCTTGGTGGTTTATAAAAGGAAGGTCCATTTCGTAGTACAGTGATGGTATAATCTTCTGAATCTCTACTTTTTTTGAATTGGAAGA
This sequence comes from Leptospira ryugenii, assembly GCF_003114855.1. NCBI lineage: Bacteria > Pseudomonadati > Spirochaetota > Leptospiria > Leptospirales > Leptospiraceae > Leptospira > Leptospira ryugenii. The sequence goes on from NZ_BFBB01000001.1 coordinate 104,418, forward strand.
TTAAATGGTCTTCCGAGATTGCTTGGCAACGAGTTGCTAAATGTCCTGTTTTACATCCAACAGTAAAACTCCCAAATCGGCTGACTTCATCGATTGTGATGTCATAATGGTCACCAACTTGTACAGGGATGAAACGATCAGAATCCTTTCTTGAAAGAATGGGGTAAATAAACTGGTGGTATACGACCCCCATTAGTCCCAAAACAGAAAGTAGTAATACGCCACTAAGAAGAATTAGGAATCCATCTTGGATGGCTATTGCTAAAGATACCAGTGGATTACCGCTTAATATCGATCTTGTGGTCTTTCTGTTTTGGCAGTGCTCCGCCTGTGACCATGGAAAGCAGATCTTTCACTTCTTCCGCAGAAATGATTTGGTCTAACCTTTGTTCCAAAGTAGTAGGTGAGGGTTTCATAACCAAATCCTCTGGTTTTGGCCCCTTTTCCTCGTGGGCATTGGTTTCTTTTTTTGTGAGCTTCCCTTTTCCTATCTCTAGTTTAGGGTTCTGCTCACCCTTTCCATCGCTTGGCGTTAGGCCTGAGCTATTCGATGGCATGATGGCTGGTACGGCGCCTGGGCCCATACCTGGAATGGGTGAAAGATTCATAAATCCAAACCTCCGTTTTTGGGATCCGAGAGAACTCCCTTTCTCTCCAATTTCAACATCGGTCGCCAGGCATAATTCCTGAGTAAAAATCTAAAAAAAAATGCCAATTTTTTCCGTTTGATTTGCCTCTTTGGCGAGGAAATGCTGGTTTTGATGGAAAATTCGAACCAAAAATGGATAGAGCAACCTCTATCAAAGATCGTGACTGGACTTGCGGTATTGTTTGCCCTTGTCGCAGCTATCTCCCTCCCTTCCTTTGTAGAGAACTTCTTTCTCGCAGATGCCGTTATGATCGGTGGAAAACGTTATGATATTAACGATGTTAAGAAGACTTCACCTGTCGCATTTTCAAAGTTTCAGACTGAGTACCAGTCCTTAGTTAAGAATACTCTCAGTGAGTTTGCCCAAGACAAACTTTTTGAACTTGTTGCCAAAGAAAAAAACATTAAACCTTCGGAGGTTTTATCTCAGGGATTTGTGGCGACTGAACCGAGCAATGAAGAAATCCAGGCAGTATATACTCAATACAAACCACAGTTTGGTGGTAAATCTTTGGCAGAAGTTCGAGACCAAATCATTAAGGTTTTAAAGAACCAACAAGAACAACAACACAACCAAGGTGTATACAAAGAAATCGTTACAAAATACCCAGTTGAGTTCAAACTCCGCGAAATTGAACAAGTAAGAGTCTCGGTAGAAACAAAAGGAAATCCTTCGACTGGTAAAGAAGGTGCTAAGATTACTATCATTGAGTTCTCAGACTTTGAATGCCCATTCTGCAAAAGAAGTCAGGACGTAAATCGTCGACTTAGAGAAAAATACAAAGATGACATCCAGTGGGTTTTCCGTGACTTTCCACTTCCATTTCATGAGAATGCAATGTATGCGCATATGGCTGCCAACTGTTCTATCCCTCAGAATAAATACTGGGATGTGTTCCAAGTTCTCTTTGAAAATTCGGGAAATTTATCTCCAGGTAACGTAGATTATTTGGTCACGAAAGCAGGTCTCAATGCAGAGAAATACCAAGCTTGTATGAAAGACAAAAAGAAACTCCAAGCAGAAATAGATTCAGATATTGAAGACGGCCAAAAAGTTGGGGTGAATGGAACTCCTGCCTTTTTTATAAATGGAATCTTTGTGTCAGGGGCCCTTCCATTTGAAAACTTTGACGAAATCATCCAAAAAGAATTAAACAAATAGAATCGGAGAACATAAAGACATGGGAAATACAGTAAAAGTTGCAGTGACAGGAGCAGCAGGCCAGATCGGCTATGCTTTGTTATTTAGAATTGCTTCGGGACAAATGTTTGGACCAGACACTGCAGTTGAGCTTCAGTTATTAGAGTTAGAGCAGGCACTTCCTGCGGCCAAAGGTGTGATTATGGAGTTGGATGACTGTGCGTTTCCTCTCCTTCACAAAGTCAGTGTAACTTCGAGTGTTGACGAAGCATTCAAGAATGTGAATTGGGCTCTCTTGGTTGGATCGGTTCCAAGAAAAGCTGGAATGGAACGAGGCGACCTTTTGAAAATCAACGGTGGTATCTTTACCATCCAAGGAAAGGCAATTGAGAAAAATGCGGCAAGCGACGTGAGAGTACTTGTTGTCGGCAACCCATGCAATACAAACGCCCTCATTGCCATGAACAATGCAAAAGGGGTTCCTAGTGATCGTTGGTTTGCGATGACTGGACTCGATGAAAATAGAGCCAAGACACAACTTGCGCAGAAAGCAGGTGTTTTAGTAAAAGAGGTAACAAACGTTGCCATTTGGGGGAACCACTCAGCGACCCAGTATCCAGATTTTTACAATGCGAAGATCCAAGGTAAGCCTGCAACATCGCTTATTTCGGACGAAGCGTGGTTGAAAACAGACTTTATCTCCACTGTCCAAAAACGTGGAGCCGCTATCATTGCAGCACGTGGCGCTTCTTCAGCGGCATCTGCAGCAAATGCAGTTGTGGATACTGTTCGGAATATAGTTACTCCTACAAAACCAGGAGATTGGTTTAGTGCAGCTTGTACTTCAAATGGAGAATATGGGGTTGAGAAGGGTCTTATCTTTGGTTATCCACTCAAATCAGATGGCAAGAAAGTCGAGATCGTGACAGGTCTTGAGATCAATGCATTTGGGAAGGAAAAGTTTGACATCACCCACAAAGAACTGATCGAAGAGAGAAACGAAGTCAAAGATATGCTTGGATAGGCATAAGAGTCTCAAGTATATTTGCCTCCTTTCTATAGAGAGAGGAGGCTCTCCCTTTCTAGCCAATTTTCATATCGCATCCAAAACTCTTCTGGTTCTTCCCAAAAGGGATAATGTGCACTCTTCTCAAATACAAATTTCTTAAGCCTTGGATTCTGAATACAAACTGGATCCCAAGTAAAATGGGGAGCCACTTGAAAATCATACCTTCCCAAGAACAAAGCGGCAGGGATCTGGAGTTCCGATAACAGAGCTTTGCTGTCGATGTTGGCAAATTCTTTACCAAATAAATGGTCGAAGGCCAATCGGTTGGTTTTGATGCCTGACCAAAAATGAGATGAGTCTGTCTTCCAATCAAAAAATGCAAGTGCCTCTTCTTTCCGACAGTAATGGATAAAAAAATGCTCCGGACTCTCTTTGCAATCTGCTTCAAATCTGAGTTGGTTGGCTAGGTTTCTTTCCTTACGTTCCTTCGTTGCCAATTGCTCAAAATAAGGTTCTCGAGCGAAAAGCGGAGCACCGTGGTTCGGACCAGTGCCCACGAGTGAAAGGCTCGAAAAACGCTTTGGCTGCGCGTGTGCCAGTAACAATGCCATATACCCATGTCCTGAATGTCCGAACAAATGGATAGGAACTTCATTCGGGATGCTGTGCGCTATGTATTCTGTAAAGTCAGAGATTACCCATGAAAGTTCATAGTCCTCTACGCTATCCTTTGTTCTTTGTAGGTGTGCAAAACCGCGGTGGTCCATCACGATCACTTGGTATTTTTCCAGAATCTTTGCCTCTGAAAGAAGCCTTGGGTAAAAAAGGTGTGAACCAGGCAAAAAGAGTGCTGAGTCTCGTTTGGGGCTTGCACTTATGCCAAAGGAAAAACCATCACGTTTCCAATATTCAATTTTCCATTCCATATAGTTGCAATATACAACTATATGGTTGTGGATTGCAACTATAATTCTTGCCAAGATGAGAAAAGATTTTTTACTGAGAGATATGGAAGCAAAGCAGTCATCTTTTGGCCTTCATCTGAGCGATACACTTTTACTGATGAGAAAGTACCTTTCTCTGCAATTTCAAAATTCTAATTCTGAACTTAGGTTTGAAGACTGGATGGCTTTGCTCCCCGTTTGGGAACGACCTGGGATCTCTCAGAAAGAACTCTCGGAAGCTTTGGTTCGGGACAAAACAACTATCTCTCGTCTAGTAGATGTATGGGTTAACAAAGCCTGGGTCGAAAGAAAGGCCGATCCCAATGATAAACGTCTCTACCGACTTTATCTTAGCACCAAGGGCGAGAAGGTTTGGAAAAAAGGGCTACCTTTGGTTGAAGATGCAGACCGTGTGTTTAGGAGTGGTCTGACCTCTCAGGAAGAGAAAACGTTTTATCAACTACTATTCCAATTGCGATCTTCTGTTCTCTTGGAAATGGAAAATTCAAATCATTGATTTTCCGATGATAAACCTATCTTTGCTAGAGCTATCTTTGATGATCTCGATATCGCCCAATGAGAAAGTAGAGGCTAAGTCTGCAAGTTTGTGAATGAACTTTGGATGTGTCTCGATCGCAAAGACTCCTGTGGGAATTAAGTGATCAGCAAACGATTGAAATATCTGTTTATGAAATTCGAAAATATTTTCTATGAATAGAGCCTGGTGCGGCTCATAAGCTACAACATCTTTCATGATGTCCTCTTTTTCTTCAAGAGGTATGTAGGGTGGGTTAGAAAGTATGAGATCAAACTTTACTTCTGAAGACAGTTTGTTCGCAAGATCTGAAAGGATAAAGTTGCACCTATCATTAACTTGCAAATTTTCCGCATTTTTTTTTGCGACATTCAAACTTTCCTCAGAAATATCTGTAAGGGTAACAAAGAAATGAGGAAATAGTTTTGCAAGGCTAAGTCCAATGCAACCACTCCCTGTCCCTAAATCCCAAAGTTGAAGAGGTTTATCCTCCTTTTCATATCGCAATCGAATGAGTTCTACCAGTTCCTCTGTTTCGGGTCTTGGAATGAGAACCGATTCGTTTACAAAAAAGTCAAATTGATGGAATCCTTTTTTTCCAATGATGTAAGCAACAGGTTTGGATTTGCTCCGGTCCACAATCCTCTCTCTATACTCTTCAATTTCTTTCGAGGATAGAGGCATTTCAAATTTTGCATACAGTTGAATTCTTGTTAATCGAAGCAAATCAGCAAGTATCCATTCAGCATCGGTTCTTGCCGAAGGTATCCCTTTTTTTTTCAGGAAATCTGTAGACTTGTTGAGGAAATGAAGGATGTTATTGGGATCGGTCATGGAAATGATGCAAACCTTGCCCCCGACAGGATTCGAACCTGTGTCCCCAGTTTAGGAAACTAGTGCTCTATCCACCTGAGCTACGGGAGCTTTATGATGGTTTACGTTTCTGATTCACAATCCTTTGGAAGTCGTTGATATTGTGAATAACAATTTTATCTGGATACAAATCTAATTTGCCTGTTTTTACATATTGCATGATGACTTTTTGCACCTCACCAACTGGTTGTGCACACCAGTTGGCAATATCATCTACAGTGGCATTCAGAATGATTTCATTGTAGGTATCATTGTTGTACTGTTTTTCATAGAGCATGACAAAGACATCGCAGACTTTACCCACCATATCATCCATTAGCAGTATCATAAGGCGGCGCTTTTGGTCGTAAATTCTGGATGAAAAGATATGAAGTAGTTTCATCGCCAAAGCTGGGTTTTTGGTCATGAGCATTTCAAAATTCGCTCTGTTGAAGTTTAGAGCCTTTACTTCTGTGACCGCAATGGCTGTAGCTGACCTAGGCTGCTCTTCGAGAATCGCCATCTCTCCGAGGATATCTCCCGCTTCGAGGATATCGAGTGTCTTGATGGAAGTGCCAATCGTTTTTGTGATCTTTACCTTTCCTTCTTTGATAAGATAAAAATCATTTCCTGGTTCATACTCACAGAAAAGCACTTCATTGGGCTCAAACACCTTCCCAAATTTCCCAAACATTGCTTCTAACATTTGGTCATTCATCACTTACCTCCCTTTTAGTTTTTTCTTGGCATCTTCTGAGATGCTATCATCGAGAGGAGGGATGTTGACAACTTTCTGGAAAAACTGGTTTGCTTTGTCGCGGTCACCATTGGCCTCGGTGGCTAGAGCCAAATGGTAGAGGTTTTCTTTGAGCAACATACCTTTGGGGTATTTTTTGATATAACTAGAAAAGATGCCTATGCTGGCTGCAAAATCCTTACTTTTATAGAGGACTTTTCCGTAATGGAAGAGTGAGTTTTCCACCAATTGCTCTTCTTCCTGTGTGACTGTGTCTGTGCGATCAGAGAGATCCTTATAGATATTTGCGGCATCCTCATACTTCAAGGCATTGAACAAAGTTGAGGCTTTATCAAAGAGAGCTTGGATGGAATTGGGATCGATAGAGGATGGGGTATTGTCCTTTGTGACGGCAGCAGTGCGGAGCATTTCCTGTAACTTTCCTGTTTGTGAGCCAGGTTCTGGTTTGTAGACTAGATCAGGAACACTCAATGGGAAAGGCGTTTTTTTGGAAGCGAAGTCTTGCAATTGTTTGGCACGGTCTACGTACGTTCCGTCCGGATAGTGAGAAAGGTACTGATTGAAAGCATATACAGCATGTTCGTAATTCCCATTTTTATAAAAAACCTCTGCGACGTTCATCAGCTCGAAAGCGGGATTTTTGGCCTCCCCTTGGCCTAGAATTTCCCTGACTTGCCTATGGACCTGTCGCAATTGGCTAGAGAATACCTTTAGCATCTTGATGATTAAGTGTGTTTTATCACTAACGAATTTTTCAAATTCTGGGACTTTGAAGACGAGAACTGTTGCAGCGCCGATGACTTGTGCCGTCTCCTCTCTAGGGTAGCGACCGATGGCACTCTTTACGCCAAAAAATTCACCGATCTTAACATCTTCTTTGAGCTCCACGCCGTTGATATTTGTATAGGTAAGTACTACTCTTCCTTTTTGAAGAACAAAGATATCCTCTGCCTTGTCTTTCTCAAAATAGACAATTGAACCGCCTTTATAATTTCGAACAATTGGACCAGACAAGGATTTCCTCTTTAGCGTTTCATTTTTCGGAAACAGGCAAAAAAGCCAATTCCTTTTTGTATCCAAGGCTTGCGGAAACTTGATTTAATAAGGAGACTGGCGATCCCGCTACAATTTTATCCTGATCCTTCCAGATAATTCTCTCAAAGTTGGTCCTCATCTCTGTAAATATTTTTTCGTAGAGTGGGGAGCCCCAGGAAGGGTTTCCGTCTATGACCATTAAATCTATGGAAGAAGTAGTGAGTTTTGATAGAAAGTTTTCTTCCGCCTCCGCTGTAGAGGAAATTAGGATAAAATCGGCTGTTTTTCCAGGGCTAAGTTGGCCAACTTTTGGATCGCGGATTGCATTTGCTGCATTTTGCGTTATCCATTGTAAAATCGTCTCATCACTGAGTTCTGCATCGTATAGTTTTTCAAATATTTCTTTTGCAAAGCGTATCTCTTCCAATAAATGCAATGAGCCCGAAGGGGAGAAGTCTGTGCCAAGACAAACATTTACACCTGAGTCCAAAAATAGCTTTATATTTGTAGTTTTTCCAAAGATGTGAATGTTAGATGATGGGCACCAAACGACTGTTGCTTTGTTTTTTGCGATGATGTCTACTTCTCTCTGGCCAAATGGGAGGCAATGAACGAGAACAGAGTTCGGACCTAGCGCATTCATTTTTTCAAGTCTTCGTAAAGAGACGATGGATTCCTCGTCAATGCCTTCCCCTAAATGGGTAATGAATGGACGATTGTTTTCCTCGGCCAATTTATATTCTAAGGCGGCACCTTCTCCCCAATTTAAGCTATAGTTACCAATTGAATGGGCAAGGTAGTAATTGTTGACCAGTTTCGTTGGAAGAGTTTCAGAAAATGGTTTCGAAATATGCGTAGGGATATGGTCAAATACCATACTCACACCGGAAAATAAATTTTTATAGGCACCTAGGTAGTACAATAACTCTGCATCGATTTGTTGTCGCTCTGCAAATACCGCAGATGACTTATATAAATTATCAAAAGACAACCAGGATATATGTTTGTTTTCTCCACCTACTTTTGGCAAATAAGAGGCGAGAAGGTGGTCATGCATATTGATAAAACTTGGTAAGACTAATGATTGATTTCCATCGTAGCTAGGAAGAGATGCGTTCCAGTCTCCACTCTCTCCCATGGCCGTGATGAGGCTACCTTCGACTTGTAGAGAACCTAAAACAAACTCTTTCTTGTTCCAAATTTTGACATTTTTTAAAATAAAGCCGGACATTATGAACTCCCGATCTGAAAGAATTGGATAGGATTGACTGCTGATTTGTTTTGGTTTACTTGGAAGTAAAGCCCTTTGTTTTTTGATATGGAACCAAGCCTTTGTTTTGCCTCTACATTTTGACCTTCATTTACGTAGACGCGTTCCAAGTTTCCATACACTGAATACCAGCCATTTTGGTGTTCGAGGATGACAAAGTTATCATATCCATCCATATAGTCGATATTGATCACTTTTCCAGGCAATGTAGACCTAACATAGCCCGGATTTAATTTTGTAAATTCTACACCTTTGTGAGGAATATGGCTAGTATCAGAAAACGGATGTTTAATGGACTCCCTTTGGGAGAGAGGGAAGTTTGGTTTACCGGGAGGTTTTTTTTCTTTTAACTCTTCCGAACTAGGCCCGAGGCTTTTCACGCGAATGGTCTCGTCTACATATAGGGCATCAGAAACAGTTCTTCCATTCCATGAGGCTAGTGTTTTTGGGTCGAGGTTGAACTTTCTTGCTGTTGAATACCAACTATCACCAGCTTGCACACGATAGGTGCCGGCCTTTTTTTCATCCTTTTCCCGTCCATGGATCGATAGGACAAAAAGAAAAGAGCCAATCAGTGATACGGAAACTAAAATCGATTTCTGCATGGCATCGGTATCCCAATTATCGACAGAGTTCTGCCTGGTAGGCTAGGAAATTAACTATCTCGCTCGGTAAAAAAGACAAAAAAAAAGGCAGGTTTCCACCTGCCTTTTGTGACTTGTTCCAAAGACCAAGCTATGATTATTCGTCGTCTTTGCTATTGACTTTGTATTTTTTCATTAACTCTTCGGCCACGTTTCTTGGGACAGGAGCATACTTGGAAAATTCCATAGCAAACTCTGCCTTTCCTTGTGTGGAGGAACGAAGCACAGTGGAGTAACCAAACATGTCCGCGAGAGGGACTTCAGCTTCAATCTTTGCATAGCCACCTTCCTCGGTTGTGTTTAAGATCATACCTCGTCTTTGGTTAATGGAGGCAAGGATGGCACCTTGGAACTCAGACGGTCCTTCCACATCCACTTTCATGATTGGTTCTAGGATGATGGGAGCGGCTTTTGAGAAGCCTTGTCTGAATGCATACCGTGCACCAATTTGGAAGGCCATATCCGAGGAGTCCACATCGTGGTATGCTCCATCGTTGATTGTACAGCGAACTCCAATAATTGGGAATCCAATGAGCGATCCTCTTTCCAAACAGGAACGGAATCCTTTGTCGCAAGATCCAATGTACTCACGAGGGATAGATCCACCAACGATCTTATCTACAAATTCATAGTCCTTGCCTTCATCCAAAGGAATTGGATCCATGATGCCTGCCACACGTGAGAATTGTCCCTGGCCACCAGTTTGCTTTTTGTGAGTGTAATCAAAATCAGCAGATTTGGTGATGGTTTCGCGGTAGGCAACTTGCGGTGCTCCCGTCACTAAATCCACACCATACTCTCTCTTCATCCTTTCGATATAGACTTCTAAGTGCAATTCACCCATACCTTTGATGATGGTCTGGCCGGATTCCTTGTCCATTTCCGTTTGGAAAGTTGGGTCTTCTTTTGTGAATCGGTTCAATGCCTTTGCTAAGTTCGGGAGTTGTTTTGATTCTTTGCACTCGATGGTAAGGGAAATAACAGGGCTTGGAACAAACATTGATTCCATTGTTACTTTGACTTTTCCATCAGTGAATGTATCCCCTGAGGCACAATCAATACCAAAAAGGGCAACAATATCTCCAGCCTCTGCTTTGGTAATGTCTTCCATTTCATTGGAGTGCATACGCACCAATCTACCAACGTTGTGACGTTTGTTGTTGGAGGCATTGTAAATGGTCATACCTTTTTCGAGTTTGCCTTGGTAAACACGAACGTATGTTAGCTGCCCATACCTTCCATCTTCAAGTTTAAATGCTAAACAAACAAGAGGTTTTTCAGGGTCAGATTCCATGATGACTTCATTTTCTTCATTGCCTACTTCTTTGGCTCTGTTCACAACATCATAGGGAGAGGCTAAAAAGTCTGCTACGCCATCGAGTAGCTTTTGAACACCTTTGTTTTTGAAAGCTGATCCCATAAAAACAGGAACAAACTTAAGTTGGAGCACCCCTCGTCGGATTGCTTCCTTGATTCTTGCTTCAGTAGGTGTGCCTTCTAAAAGTTCTTCAGTCAATTCATCACTGAAGAGGGATACTGCATCGAGTAATCCTTCTCTTTTTTCTTCTGCTTGGGCTTTTAACTCCTCAGGGATTTCAGTGATTTTGATGTCCTGACCGTTGGGACCTTCGAAGTAATATGCCTTCATCTCAATGAGGTCTATGATTCCTTTTAGGTCGTTTTCCAATCCGATTGGGATTTGGACGGCATGTGCGTTTAGGTGTAATTTTTCTCTGAGTTGTTCGATCACACGCCAAGGGTTGGCACCAGTTCTGTCCAATTTGTTGATGAAGGCAACACGAGGGACACTGTATCGCTTCATCTGTCGGTCTACTGTGATGGACTGAGATTGCACACCCGCCACCCCACAGAGTACCATAATCGCTGAATCAAGTACCCTAAGGGAGCGCTCCACCTCGATGGTGAAATCCACGTGGCCTGGTGTGTCAATGATGTTGATGGTAATGTCTTTCCAAGTGGCGTAGGTAGCGGCTGACTGGATTGTAATCCCACGCTCACGCTCCAAGTCCATACTGTCCATAGTGGCACCAACGCCGTCTTTTCCGCGCACCTCATGGATGGCGTGGATTTTGTTCGTATAGAATAAAATACGTTCTGTCAGGGTGGTTTTCCCTGAGTCAATGTGTGCAGAAATTCCGATATTACGGATTTTCTCTAATTTTGGATCCCTTTTTGTCGCTGTCGTTGCGGTCATACATTCCCCGTAACAGAAATGAATACATTTCTTCTGATTCTACCAAGATCAGAAATTGAGCTGTTTTGTAAAGTACTTGGGCTTTTTTAGGTGGGCGAAATCCTAGGTCATCTAGGCATTCGGATATAGTATGTATTTATCACGTCTTAGGCGATTTTTTCGCACGATGTCTTTTGCCCGGGTTGTCTGCTTCGGTTTTCTCTCTGCCATCCTTTTAGGTTCTTTCTTTCTTTATGGAAATGAGGCGGGGAATCTGAGTTACGTGGATTCCGTTTACCTCTCTGCCTCAGCTATCTGTGTGACAGGCCTTTCGCCCATACCTATCAGCAGCCTTAGTTATTCTACTCATTGGATACTTTTGGTGCTCATCCAAATTGGTGGGCTCGGGATTATCAGTTTTACTGTTATCATAGGTTTTTTAATCAGTAAGGGCATATCGCGGAATACAAAATTTAATGCATTTGTGGTCGCTGCCATCGACAAAGATGATCCAAAGACGGACTCTATGTCAACAGGAGAAGTGAACCGTATTTTGATCTCGGTGGTGAATATTTCTTTCATCGTAGAGTTGTTAGGTGCTATTGGTTTGTTTTTGCACATGCCAGAGGCAGTAGAGGGAGACAACCCTCGTTGGTTTTTTTCACTCTTTACCTCTGTATCTGCTTTTAATAACGCAGGGTTTTCGATCGTGGATGATTTGAGTGGCCTTAGGGCAGAACCATTTTGTTTGTACATTGTGAGCGCATTAGTAATCTTAGGTGGTATTGGTTTTCCGGTTATCATTCTTTTAGAAAAGATTCTTCTCACCGTCATCTTTCGGATCGTAGACAGGATAGAAGTAGTGACAGAGACTTTGATGATGCGCAAGTCCTTAAAAACAGGAAAGATTCCCAAACTTTTATTTGTCCCTACTGTCCTTAGTGCTTTTTTGGAAGGGAGAATTGAAGATTATAACGACCACATACGAGGAGAATCAACAAGAATCCAATCAAAACTTTTAGTCTATGGCTCATTATTACTGATTTTATTTGGGACCTTGGGAGTTTATTTTTTAGAGGCTGGCAATCCACATACTTTGTCACCAATGGATGTTTCTGAAAGATTTGCGAATGCATTTTTTATCTCTGTCTGCTCTCGTACCGCAGGTTTTGCGACATTGGATTTTGGAAATCTAACTGACGCTTCCATCATTATCATAACAACTTTAATGTTTATCGGAGGTGGTCCGCAAGGAACGGCTGGCGGTATCAAAATCACAACATTCACTCTTCTATTAGCATATTTGAAAAATGTGATCCAGCCATCAAAACCAGTTATGTTGTTTGGTGAGGTGATTTCTAAAAACTCAGTAGCAGTGGCTATCCGAGTTTATTTTTTAGCTACCTTAGTATTTGCAGGCGCTTTTATTGTATTGGGTGTGTTAGATGGGAATCAACATTCGCTGCATGTGATTTTCTTTGAACTCGTTTCTGCATTCTCCACAGTTGGGTTCAGTTTGAACTTGACATCACAGCTTGCCGATGTAGAAAAAATTCTTTATGTTTTCCTTATGTTTGTGGGTAGAGTCGGAATTTTTACAGTTCTTATCGCTGCCACAGGTCATTCGGGCGTACCAAAGATGGGCGCAAGTGACGATGGAGTAAAAATACAAGTAGGTTAAGGGAAAATTCGCTTTACTAGAATATATAAAATCAATAAAACAAAGAGAGAAAAGAATGAGCATTAAGATTAAAGAACTATTTACGCTTTCATTTAAGAAACCTGGCCTATCCCAAGAAGAATCTGGATTAGAGGAAAAAAAGAAGGCGGTTTCCGAGAAGTTGGAGGCAGCATTTTCACGAGCTGAAAGTTTGGAAATACTCAATGCTAATTCAAAATGGGAAGATGCAAATTTGTTAGTGAAACCTCTTGCGCAGGATTGTTTAAAACTCTATTTAATGTTAAACGATAAAAATCCTGGACTCGAGTCTAATGACTTGCAAAAGGCAGTAGCAGAAGTAACCAATGTCCCCGCAAAGTTGAAATTAAAACTTGAATATATTTTAAACTTTGAGCGAAGTACGAGCTTTTTAGAAGCGAAAGATCTAGAAAGAACGGAGGGTTTATTCACCTCCTTTTTAAATGATCTGGAAAGACTTTTTTCAAAGAAAAAAAGAGCAGAATGGAATACGGCTCTATCAAAACAGAAAAGAATTTGGAATCTTCAATTTTTAACACTCTTTATAGTGCTTTTCTCAGTGTCTTCAGGCACTTTCTATTATAAAATTCGATTTCCAAAACTTGCTAGTACCGATATCAGAATCTACGCACTGAATGAGGAAAACCCAGGTGTTCGATTGGAGCACTCAGCATTCTCGAAGATTAATGTATCGGAAAATGGAAATTGGGTTACCTATGAATTTATTTGGGATGCTCCGATTCTCGCAGGTCAGTTGCGGATTGATCCAACAGAGCAAGCTAGAATCCGAATTCAATTGAAGGAGCTTCAACTCTTTGATGAAAAGGGTTCACTGGTATTTAGCCATTCCTTTATTTGGGGGGCGGATTTGCTTCCAGAAAATAAATTCCAATACGGTTCCATTCACGAGTTAAAGAATTCTGGAAAACCTTTCCCTGGGAAAGAAATTGAACTAGAATCTCTAGGTACGGATCCTGCTCTTCACTTACTTCTACCACGTTCACAGAAAATCAAAAAAGCGACACTTGTGATCCGCCATACAGAAATTAAAAATCAATTTAAATAAGTCAATATGTTGATTCTCTATCTAAGATTGATGAGACTTCCGCAGTGGATCAAAAACTTGATCCTATTTGCTGGTCTAATTTTTTCTAAAAAAGTATTCGAATTAGATGCTTTAGGTAAAGTTTCATTAGCCTTCTTTTTCTTTTCTCTCGTTGCCAGTTCCCAGTATGTTTTCAATGATTTTTTAGACCGTGAGGAAGATGCAAAACACCCTGAAAAAAAACATAGACCCATTGCCAGTGGGGAACTAGACGTTGGCATTGCTCTTGCGATCACAGGTATTATTTTACCCTTTGCCTTGATTGGCTCCTATTTACTCTCTGTGCCTTTTTTCTTTCTAACTATATTTTATTTAGGATTTAACATTATCTATAGTAAGGTGCTCAAACACATTGTGATTCTGGATGTGATGAGTATTTCAATCGGTTTCGTATTACGGGCGATTGCAGGTGCCTTGGTGATCGGGGTACAATTTTCAAATTGGTTGTTGTTGTGTACATTTATGTTGGCTTTGTTTTGGGGATTTTCCAAACGCAGGGGAGAGATCTCTATCCTTAAAGACCAGGCTGGCAAACACAGAAAGATATTGCAGGAATATTCCATTGAGTTTTTGGATTTGATGATGGCGATCGTAGCTACATTAACGCTTGTTAGCTATGTCATGTATACTGTTAGTCCCACTACCGCAAAAAGTTTGGGCACGGAACATATGGTCTATACAGTGCCGATTGTAGTTTATGCTATTTTTAGAAGTTTGTACATCATCTACATCAAGAATATGGGGCATGACCCAACGAGAGCCATTCTGACTGATAAGGCAGTTTTGGTTTCCGGGGTTCTCTGGCTCCTTTTGGTATTATCTCTAATGTTTGGAAACTTTTCTGGTCTTGTCCCCGTCCTATAAGAAGAGGGTAAGATGATCTTTTGGAAAAATTGGCCGTATTCATGGAAAATGGTTCTTGCCTTTCTCCTGTTCTTTGGAGCAACGCTCGGCTTTGCCCGGTTTCGCGCAAATCTGAGCCACCCTCGCATTTCTTTTGAATCCCTTTCTGTCCAACCTACGGACGTGAAGGCCTGGGAGGGGAAACCAAAGATTGTCTACTTTTGGGCAACATGGTGTACGGTTTGCAAAACCTATTCATACATCCTGAACCAAAACTTAAAACTTTTGGATGAACAAATGGTATTTCTTTCTGTTGTTGAGGATGAGCCTGGTAAGGAGTTTGATTCCTATATCGCGCACAACCCAATCCATTACCCAGTCTACCATGGTTCTTACTCTCTTCTCCAAGACTGGGGAGTGAGCGCTTTCCCCACCACTGTCTTTCTCAATTCTCATGGTGAGGTGGTATTTTATGATACGGGCATAATCAGCCCGCTGAGTTTTTGGCTCAGGTCCCTACTCACGAAGGTTCTCTGAGATGTCGATATTCTAAAGTATGGAGAACCAACCCTTCAAGCCCAAACCACTCCTAAATAAGTCGGAGCTCCGCCAAATCAAACGGAGTCGGACAAGGATCGAAGGGAAAAAAATCATCACCGATGATGTTCGTAAACTCAAATCTCTAAAAGTTACCCCTGACCTAAGCGCTGGTGAAGCAGTCCATTACTATCGAGAACCGATTTGGATCGAATATTACATTCCGAAAGAATCACGATTTGCCTATGAAACTAAATACCTATTCATTCGTCTCTTTGATCCTGTCCCCACAGAAGAAGACAGTGACAAAGAGTTACAAAAGGCAATCGCAGGCCGCCATATTGTAGATCTCTGGAAATTTTCCCAGGAATCGGAGGAGAACAAAAAACTTATTTTTTCTAGCTACCAAAATACTCTCGGCATGTTGGAAACTGTAAGCCAAATCTATTGGAACTACCGAGAGACCAAGAACCCAGAAGAGTTAAAGACTGCTTGTTATTTGGTGGAAGCTTTAATGAAGTATGAACCAACATTGGCCAGCTTACAGAAGTTTCGTGACTATTCGATCTATAATTTAAATTTTTTGATTCGGCTATTAAACCAAACAAAACAGGAATTTTCCTTGGAAGATGCAACTGTTTCTCTCCTGATCAAAAGAAGGAATGAAACTTGGGAGAGAGAGAATTTTGTTGAGGATGAGGACTTTGATTTGTTATCCGCACTTTTTTTTGAACAGGCGTTTCCAAATCGAGGTGCCCAAGAATTGAATAGCGACGACCTTCTTTACCTATAGCGAACGAAAGAGAATGGATGAAAAGAGTTCCTTTCTCTTATCCATCTCAGTTCTGCCATCCTCAACACTTCCTTGTACTAAAACATTCTCTAGCACTTGGTAGCGGATCGGTTTTGTTTGTTCTTGGAAGGCAAACTCGATTTTTTTGATCGGCTGTCCAAGTGGGGATTTTGCCTTTTGTTGTGCATCTTTTAAGGGAAAGGAGTGAACCACACTTGCCAAAAATTCTTCCCTAGACCAAAGACCAGGAGAAACGTCGGTGATTCCCAATCGTAGGTCTCTGTATAAATGTTCCTTTTGGAAATTTTTGATCCCAAAAAAAAGTATTTGTTTGGTTTCTTTAAGTTTTTTTAAACTTTCAACCGCTTTCTTTATGTCCATTGGCAGCTGGTCCCAATCCAAGATTGCAATTTGCGGTGGAGCTTGCCTAAGTCGTAAGAGAAAATGATCAAAGTCTCCATCAGAGGTTACAGATTGTCCAAAGGTATTGAGTATGATTTCTAATCTTCTGTCATAGGCTCTGGATTTTGTAAAAATTGCCCAATGCAAATCTTCTCTAGGAAGTGGGTAAAGAGGAAGCTGAAACAAAGAATGTATGCTTAGCTTCCAATGCAGACTCAAACCAGAGTCAATCATATCTGAAAGTTGATTCTCTGGTATCTCCCCCAATAACAACGGTTCGATGCCCCAATCCAAAAGTTCTTTGACTAGCTCTGGATTAAATTTTGTAAAGATGTGAATCCCCTCACCTTTGTCCTTCCAATTTTTGGGGAGTACGAGCTGGCTTTGGAGACCATTTGCCTTCAAAACTTCACTCAAAAGACTTAAATATGGCTCGTATTCCGCAGAGAGCAGAATCGCACCGAAGAGAGGATTCATCCAAATCTTATTTTAGTTGACCCATACTCCAGAAAAGTCATTTTAATTTTACTCCACAATGAAGCTCCTGAAACGCTACGCAAATAGACGGCTCTATGACCCAGAGACAAGTTCTACCATTACTTTGGAGGACGTAGCAAAGATGATCATCGGAGGAGAAGAGATCAAAGTTTTAGATAATATGACAGGTGAGGACATCACACCAAAAATCCTGGGTCAGACCTTTTTAAAGGTCAGTTTAGGACAGAGGAATGAGGATTTCTCCAATTTTATGCTCACCTCTCTAATTCGGGAAACAGGACGAGACATTTCCGGGCTTTTCGAACGTTTGGTTCTCGGTGGGATCGGCGCCAATTACCTGACAAGGGATAGATTGGAAAAGATCATAACGTCCATGGTAGATTTAGGAGAATTGAAAGAGGTCGACTTTAGCAATTACCGGGAGGACTTACTTCGAAAAATGGCATCTCGTGCCAGTGAGAAAAAAGAACAGATCCAAAAAGACTTGGAAAAATTTTCGCAAAGTCTACAAGAAAAAGACACGAGCACCTTGGGCGATCTTTCGGAGAAATTGAAGGAAGTTGCCGAGAAACTCAAAGAAAATTGATCATTTTCGCCTAACATTTTATACAGATTCCTATCTAATTTTCAATACCTGCCTTTTTTTCTTCGTGGACAAAATCGGATTTCCTTCAGAGAACTATTTTGCGGAGTTTTTATGAAATTTAACAGCATTTTAGAAGCAATTGGAAATACACCTCACATCCGACTTTCTCGACTTTTCGGGGATTCTCATGAGATTTGGCTGAAATTAGAGCGCCAAAATCCTGGTGGGTCCATCAAAGATAGGATTGCCTTAGCCATGATTGAGGATGCAGAAAAGTCGGGAAAACTGACAAAAAATTCTGTCATCATTGAACCTACTTCGGGAAATACCGGGATAGGATTGGCAATGGTTGCTGCAGTCAAAGGTTATCCTATAACACTTGTTATGCCAGAGCACATGTCAATAGAAAGAAGACGCATCATGGCAGCTTATGGTGCCAATTTTGAGCTTACACCTAGAGAAAAGGGAATGCCAGGTGCCATTGCAAAAGCTACAGAAATGGTAGCCTCGAACCCAAATGCATGGATGCCCCAACAATTTGAAAATGAAGCAAACATAGAAGTTCATAGAAAAACTACCGCAGAAGAGATAGCGAAAGATTTTCCAAATGGTTTGGACTACATGATCACAGGTGTGGGAACAGGTGGTCATATTTCTGGTTGTGCAGAGATCTTAAAACAAAAGTTTCCCAATTTGAAAGTGTTCGCGGTGGAACCGGAAGGCTCACCTGTGTTAAGTGGTGGAAAACCTGGCCCACACCCTCTGCAAGGGATTGGAGCAGGCTTCATTCCTAAAAACTGCAAAACAGATTTATTGGATGGGATCATAACGGTCGGTAAAGAGGAAGCATTTGAAATGGCAGTGAACATTGCCAAGAAAGAAGGTGTTTTTATCGGTGCCTCTTCTGGAGCTAGTTTGGCCGCTGTTGCAAAAAAATTAAAAGAGATTCCAGCTGGTTCTAAGGTATTGACTTTCTGCTACGATACAGGCGAGAGATATCTTTCAGTTGATGGGCTCTTTGTTTAATCGAGGTTCTGCAATACGAAATTAGTTCTTGTAGAATCACCTAGCAAAGCGAAGACGATTCAATCCTACTTAGGTGAGGGTTGGAAAGTCTTCGCCACAAAAGGTCACATCAAGGACCTACCTGCCAAAGATTATGGAATTGACTTCCACAATCAATACAAACCAGATTACGCTTGGCTTAAGGGAAAAAAAACTCTCCTCGCAGACTGTAAAAAAAATCTTCAAAATCTAGAAGCAATTTACTTTGCTTCAGACCCCGATAGAGAAGGGGAAATCATCGCCTACCACTTAGCTGAGGAGTTTGCAAAGTATAAGGTGCCAAAATATCGCATTCGATTGAAAGAGATTTCTAAACGCGAACTCTGGAAACAAATTGAGGCACCAAGTCACATTGACTCACATTTAGTTACATCACAAGTATCACGACGTGTGATAGATCGGATCTTTGGATTTGAGTTATCGCCGGTTTTATGGAAAGCCCTCAAAATGGGAACTTTATCTGCGGGCAGAGTACAATCAGCTGTTCTTAGATGGATTTGCGAACGAGAAAAGGAAATCAGAAACTTTCAATCTGAAAGTTATTTAGAAATACAGGCATCGATCTATGACCAAAAGGATTTCATCTTAACCAAATACGATTTAAAGGATCCTGATGCATTGCTTGGTATCGAGCATCAAGAAACCTTAAAAAAACAATATCTTTTAGATGAAGAAGGAAGACCAAGCGAAGTTACAAAATTTACCTTGATCGATATTCTATCCAAAGCATATCGCCACCCAGCACCAAAACCATTTACAACAGCCTCTTTACAAGAATATGCAAATAAACATTTATCATTCTCGCCTTCCCAAACAATGAGCCTTGCACAAAGTTTATATGAAGGAAAGAAAAAGGGAAAAGAAACGATAGGACTCATTACCTATATGAGAACAGATTCTACGAGGATATCGGAGGACAAAAAAAATATCGGATTCAATTATTTGCATACATTTTTTCCCCATCTAAGTGTAAACCAAAGGAGCCAAAAGCCTAGAAAGACTATTGGTAAACAAGACGCACATGAAGCCATCACACCGACTCGTCCAGATTGGAGCCCTGATGAACTAAATGGCATTCTGAAACCAGATGAGCTTAAACTCTACACTGCGATTTGGGAAAGATTCTACCAGAGTTTACTAGCACCTGAGACTGGTTTGGTGTTTACTTATTTATTTGAGTCCAAGGGACAGCATTGGAAATACGAAGAGAAACAAGTCCTTTCTCCTGGATTTTTAGCCTTTAAGGACAAAGCCATCAAAATCGGGGATGGAAAATCTAGGTGGTCCAAATCGAAACAATTTGATCTTGAGCAAATACGATTTGAAGAAAAACAAACAAAACCGAAGGAAAGGTATAGTATTGGTCAGATTGTTGCGAAAATGGAAAGAACAGGCATTGGGAGACCATCCACTTATTCCGCAACCATAGAGACTCTGTTGAAGAGAAAGTATATTCTCCATGTCAAATCAAGATTAGGCTCGACTAGTTTAGGCGAAAGAGTTTGCGATTTTTTGGTATCAAATTGTTCCAATCTCATCCAAGACGACTTTACTAAAAAACTGGAACAAGATTTGGATGAGTTGGCACAGGGAAAAAATGATGCCTTCCAACTCATTGACGAATTTTATAAAGGGATAAAAAAGATCCGTTTCCTAGAAGTTTCGAAAAAGAGAGCGATGGATACAAAAAAAAGTACAGATTGTCCTAATTGTCTCCAGGGAACCATTCAGTCTAAATTTGCAAAGAATGGGAAAACCATTTACTTTTGTTCACGGTACCCGAAGTGCAATTTTGTAAGTTATGAATCTCCTAAATCTAATAATCACTAAAGTAAGGTTTTGACGAGAGAGATGGTTTCATCCAAGATTTCTTTTGTATGTGCCGTTGACAGAAATCCAACCTCATAGGGACTTGGAGGCAAATAGACACCTTTCTGTAATAATGGATGGAAGATGGTTTTAAAATCATCTTGAAGAGAGGATGGAATTTCTGATATCTTTCTTATTTCTTTTCCACTTTCTCTGACTAGCCAGAAAAGGGAATCAAGAGATTGCGTTTTCCAAGTAAACTCTGATGTTTCATTCAGACTCTTGACTAGTTCGTTTGACCATGTTTCTGTTTGTATGGACAATGCAGAATACGGATTTTCAAGAAAGGCTTTCTGGAGTGTCTTTAAGCCTGCTCTCATCCCGATCGGATTAGCTGATAAAGTCCCCGCCTGGTACACCTTTCCACTGGGAGAGACTAAATCCATCAGTGAAGCTTTGCCCGCATAAGCACCAACAGGAAAACCACCTCCTATGATTTTGCCATAACAAACCAAATCTGGACTTATCCCCAATCGTCCAGACATCCCCGTAAAGCCGATTCGAAAACCGGTAATGACTTCATCAAAGATCAATACACATCCAAACTTTGTTGCAAGAGACCTCAATTTCTGCAAAAAAGATTTTCTTTGTGGGAGTAAACCATAGTTAGCCGGCAGAGGTTCAATCGCGATGGCGGCAATTTCTGTTCCATGCTCAGAAAAAAACTCTTCAAGTTCATCTTCCTCATCTAGACTGAGAACAAAAGTATTTTGTATGAGTTCTTTGGGGATACCGGCACTATCAGAGGCACTTTCTCCCGCCAAACCAGAGCCAGCCTTTACAAGTAAACTGTCCAAATGACCGTGGTAACAACCCTCGAACTTAAGAACCTTTGCCCTTCCAGTAGCGGCGCGTGCAACACGTAGGGCACTCATCACCGCCTCAGTACCCGAGTTGACAAATCGTATTTTTTCTACCCAGGGAATGTGTTGGATGATGAATTCGGCTAATTCTAAAGAGTAAGGTTCACAAGCGCCTAAAGTCCAAGTTCGTTCAATGGTATCTAAAACAATCTCTTGGATTTCAGGATCTCTATGCCCAAAAAGCAAAGGTCCGAAGCTTTGGCAAAAGTCTATGTACCTCTTTCCCTCTACATCCCATAGATAGGCTCCTTTGGATCTCTCAAAGAATATGGGATTTCCACCAACCGATTGGAAAGAACGTACGGGAGAGTGTACACCCCCCGGTGCAACTTTAAGTGATCTTTGGAATAAATCATGTGAACTCAAATCCAAAGTTCCTTGGCTTCCCTTGCCGCATAACTAATTAAAAATGAAGCTCCCGCTCTTTGGAATACCTGCCATGTTTCAATCAGGGCATCTTCTCTCTTTAGAAATTGATTTTCGGCTAACAGATTGATGGCTGCATACTCGGAACTTACCTGGTAGGCTCCAACTGGTAGAAGTGTTTTTTTCTGTATCTCAGAAAGCAAGTCGATAGAAGTCATGCCTGGCTTCACCATTAATAAATCTGCACCTTCGTTTGCATCGCGGATGGAGGCGCGGATTGCTGTTTCTCTATCACCGACAAATAGCTGATAGGTGGATCTATCTCCAACTTGAGGTTTTGAATCTGCCAATGAACGAAAAGGTCCATAAAAATTGCTCTTAAACTTTGTTGAGTAGCTCAAAATTGGTACGTTTGAAAACTGATTCTCATCCAATATCCTTCGATGGGAAGCCACCCGGCCGTCCATCATATCACTGGGGGCTATTCCATCGGCACCTGATTGGGCATATAAAAGTGCCAATTTTGACAAGGTAATCAGTGAAAGAGAATTGTCGATCTCACCCATCTGATTTATTTGCCCGCAGTGCCCGTGGGTAGAGTAGGAACAAAAGCAGGTATCTAACCATAGAAAGATATCCGGAAATTTGCGTTTGATAGAACCTATCGTTCGTTCGATGAATTGATTGGGAAATACTTCATTTGATTTTGTCTTGGGCACTAAAAATAAAAGAAAATGTTGGACCCCTTTCTTTTGGTCAGACTCAATCGTCTCTAAAATTGTTGTCTCGGTATCGCGGTAAACATTGTTTAAGCTTTCTAAGCTTTCTTTAGAATGTAGACCCTCAACGCAAAATATCGGTTGGATCATCTTTTTGTGAGATAAGGAAGAAGAATCTGTCAATTGAATCAAATTTTGGTTTTGTTTTGTTCTTCTTAAATTCATCATTAAAGATTATAACCTCTGATTGGACTCATTTTTTGATATGCCTTTCGACCCAATCATCAAAAGAAAGCGAAACATAGATTTGTGCATCCAGATCATCCTTTAGATCATTTTTGATCTTTTGGTGTGTAGAGCCAGGGCCGGAAAAGTGTATGACACGTTTTAAAATAGGAAAACGATTTGTAACGATACTGTATTCCGTGCCACTTCTCCAAAAAGCGGCTTTGATTTTGTTGGGATCAAAAGGAAATGGGATTTCAGGCGAGGACAATTTGTACGTTGAAATCAATGAATATTGACCGAATGCACTATCAGATTCTAAATGAGATAATTTAATAAATCTTGGTGTCCTTCCTAAGAGTAGGCGTACATCGATAGGTTCCTGCTCTCCAAGTCCATCTACAGAACCATGAACCCAAATCCCTCTGCTTGCAAGCTCTCTCCAAGTACCTAGTCCTGCCGTCCAGACTAACTCTTTATCGGGTATCGTCCTTAGGTCTAAAGGAAATGCATACCCTCGCGAAACAAACAGATCTGAGTCGGGCGGGATTTTATATGTAAGTCTCTCTCTTTGTCTCTGTGCCATCTTTGCCCCTGGTGGCCAAACCTCTTCTCTCTGGAAGCTGAGCTCCTTAGTCCCAAGGATTTGATTTTCCTTGGTGTATACATTGTCTTCTTTGAGTCCAGATAGAAATTGGATGGTACCATAACTTCGTTTTAAGAAGGTAACACCTATTTTTTGGTGGCACCCTCCACCAAACATCTTTAAGGCGCTTCTTTCTGCTAGGCAACATTCTTCTGTGCTACGGTCAGTGATTTGTTTTACTAGAGATTCTAACTCTTCATTTTCTTCTAAGATTTGTACAGCCAATGCTCCTTGTGCCGGTGCCGTAGGGCAGATTGATAGAGGCAGAACCATAAAGAAATAGTTTAGTAACTGTTTACGGATGGATTCTTGAGTTTGTAAAACTTCTTCTCTGATTGATTTTGGAATCTGTTCTGATAAGAGTCTGTCAAGTGCAGCTTTTGCAATGACGATACCATCTGCCTGGGAAGAAGAACATTTCTCCAGACGAGTTGGCACATTCCCTCGCACAGAATGCACTTCAAATCCTAAGCTTTGTAGTTGAATGGGAAGGTATTGTGGTAAAAAAGATAAGAGTTGGTGCGCTCGTCTTGGGGAAGAGGTGAGTATTTGGATCGGACGGTTGTGTGCATCGATACTGGTTTTTTTAAAAAGAAGTACGTCACGAGGATCCTTTCTTTTTAGAACGGAAAAAACTTTGGAATTTTTTCGCTCACCTAGGTCCATATCCTTCCAAGAGTGAACAATCAGGTCGATTTTTTTTGCATAGAGGTCTTCTTCTAAATCTTTCGTGAATACACTTTGTCCGCCAAAATCGGGCAGGGCTGTGGTTTGGTCAAGATCCCCTTTTGTTTCTCGGAAGGCATACTCTATGACTATTTCTGGAAATTTTTGATTGAGGGCTTCACCTACTGTAATTGCCTGAAGTTTGGAAAGTGTGGATGATCTGGCTCCAATGATAACCTTCTTTATGTTAGTTGTTCGCATAAGAGAGGTTCTTACTTTGGTAAATTGATTTTACATAGTTCCGAATATCCTTAGTGATTCTTTCTTTAACTTCAGGGTATTTTAATGAATTTGCGATTTCGAATCGTTTTTCTAAGGTATGATAATTTTTGTATTCACCTTGGCTATTGCTAATATTCTCTCTGAAATCTACAATTGTATTTGTTTGAACGATTTCTTTGAGAAGAGTGGGAGAAAATTCGGTACTTGCAATGATGTGGAAGGCACTGATAGGTGTATATTCTTCCAAATGGTGGCATCTGGTTTGGTATTTCTTATCAATGTGTTTGAGTCTTGAACTACTCCTACCATACACAATGATTTCATATTGGTTTGTATCTAAATCTTCTAACAGCGATTCTGCTAGATTTCCTGTGCCAAAGATCACTATATTGCCTGAGGCAGGAAGCAAGTCTCTGATTAAGTTGATGTAAGAATTTGCCCTAAGGTCTTTTAGATAGGTTTCTTTGATGAACTCAAACTGTTCTATGATCAATTTCCGGAAGGCAATCCACATACTGGCATTTGGTTCATTTTGCAATCGCAGGTCTTTAAACCGATCCAAGAACTGATAATAGACCTCTCTCTCACCAAAAAGTTGTGAGTGCAGGCCGGAAATGATCTCTAAAAGGAGAGCATGTGCCTCTTCACCACTGGCATAGACACCCAGGCGACCTTCCCATTGTTTGAGATCCGCTGTCCAAGAAAACCGAAGCGTACGCTGGCAAGTCGTCCAAAGTAAACTTTCGCTGACATCTTCTTTGGACCTCTGTTTTTTCGTATCGTGGAGTATTTGTAGCTGCGGAAACACGTGTCTAATTTCTAATTTGAGAAAGTGCGGATGCTTGTCTTTCAGAAAAATGCTAGCAAAAGAGTGGACTTAGATATGCTATTGGAGGCACCTCTATGGATGAAAAAATCAAACTAAACGAAGAAGAACTCAAAAAAAAGCTCTCTCCGCTGGCATTCCATGTCACTCAAAATAAGGGAACGGAACGACCTTTTACTGGTGAGTACTACCAACACAAAGAAGAAGGCGTTTATGTTTGTGCTTGTTGTGAACAAGAACTCTTCAGCTCCGAAACAAAGTATGAATCAGGAAGCGGTTGGCCGAGCTATTACCAGGCAATTTCCAAAACTGCGATAGAAGAGGAAGTAGACCTTAGCCATGGCATGAAACGGGTGGAAATCCATTGCTCTCGGTGTGGGGCGCATTTGGGGCACGTATTTCCGGATGGACCAAGGCCTACGGGTCTACGATACTGCGTGAATTCTTTGTCTTTGGGGTTTAAGAGAAAAGACTAGTCTCGAACGTAACTCAGGTTTTCTTGGCAAGCTGCGGACATGGCTACCTTTGGATTGCTCTCTCCACCTTCTTCAAAGGAGACTGCTCCAAAATTGACACCGATCTGGCGGTAGATCCGTTTGGCCAAAGAGGAAAGTTTAGAGGCCTCGCAGCGGTTGCCGAGCTTTGTTTCAATGTGTGAAATTTTGGAGAGAATGCTCGCACTCCCTTCTGTGTGCTTCATACCAATGGAGTGCTTGAGAACCAAAGCTTTCTTGAGGTATTCCTTGGCAGACTGGTAATCTTCAGCTTGGACTGCCTTTTTGGCTTTTTCTTCCAGCAAGTCGATGATTTGCGGGATCCGAGAGACACGGACTTCCTTGAGGATGTCATCCGTTGTCCAATCTTCAATTGGTGATGCTTGGATTCCGAACGATATGCACAAAATATATACATATAGTGTTTTCTGTAAACTTCGCATCTTCATTGCCTGCCTTTTTGATACACAATGCATATACCATGCCAAGTCATCTGCTATTTTGCTAGACATAAAAAATAAATTCGAAAACTAGAGGGTGGTTCCAGCCGAGCGATCGCCTCTTCTTGGGTCTAGGTGGCTTAAGGAAGGGGAGGAAAGTCCGGACACTAGGGGACAATCGGACCGAGTCACACTCGGGGTATGGCAACATACACGGAAAGTGCAACAGAAAAGATACCGCCTCCGAGCCCTCCTTTGGCAACAGAGAAGTGGTGGAGGTAAGGGTGAAATGGTGGTGTAAGAGACCACCGCTTGTTTTGCAAAAAATGAGGCAAGGTAAACCCTCCGATGTGCAATCTCAAGTAAACAACCGTTATGAGCTGTCCCGCCAGGTTGTGGGTAGAGAGCATCAGATAGATGATCGCATAGAACAGAATCCGGCTTACGGGCTGGAACCATTTTTTTGGAGTAGGGAGGCTATGCTCTCCCTTTCTCTTTCTTCATACAGGATACAAACAACATCGCGGAAGTGTAGGATTGCTTTACTCAATGCCCACCTAGTCTTTGTTTGTTCCCAGTCGGAGAAGCCGAGTAAGATGCCAACACTTTCTTCTAATCCTTGAAAATCCACCAAAGGAACCAAAGAATATTCCCGGACATTTAGAAACTCTTTTAATTTTGGTTTATCCTGGAAGATAGCCTCCTCAGGGTAAAGGATAGTAATGGGTTCTGCTAAGACTGACATCCTTCGCTTCAAATACGCTACACTGTATTTTATCTTTTCGATAAAATCATCCTCATCGACAACAGAGATGAGTTGGACATCGGTAAACGATTCCAGGTTTGGATTTCCTGCTATACCTTCAACGAGTAGATTGGCAAAAGATATGATCTCGTTGGAATTTCGAATATTCCGGGTGATATCCCAAGTTTGGCGAACAGATGTTAGGAGAGAGTCTAAGATTGGATGGTTTTGCATACGATATGATCGATCCAAAAAAAGAACCCATTGTTTTGATTGCCAAAACCAATCCGAGAAATACAGTTTCCACTCTTTGAGTTCCATGCCATCCAAAATGGATTCGATTTGGTCAGCTATGAGGATATCAAACTCAAAGGAAGTGATTTCTTTTGGGTGCTGCACCAAAGTAATACTCTCAGATTCAGGATGTTGCTTCAATTCGGACTGCCAAAGGTTGAACAGTGCTTTAGATCCTTGCCAGAGTAAAACTCTATGTTTCTCTTTGGCAAAATCCAAGGCTAGTTTGCCTGCGAGTAAAGATTTACCAGATCCTGCTACACCAAAGACAATCGACCTTTTATTCTCCTTTACACCTTGAATGAGTGAGTACTGTTCCTTTGTAAGGGATAAAAGTTTGTCTTCATGGTTAATTGCGATTAACTCATCTTTGGTGACAAGATTTAGATTTTTGAGTATGATTTCGTGAATCGCTTGGATGGCTTCTACAGGAATTGGCTCTCTTTGGAAATTATTTTGGATCTCTTGAAGAACCGATTCTAAATTATGATTTTCTAATTTGTCTTTGCCTATCAGGTGTGTTTTTCTTTGCCCAGTATGAGAAAATTCTTTCGTAGAATTTTTCAGAAAAAAGACAGCTGAGCTGAAGTATTCCTCATATACGAGGTCTTTCCATTGGTTATGGTTTAGTAAAAACTCTCGGAAGAGTTGGATCTGAGAACTTGCTTGGTTTACGGGACCATCGTAAGATTTCCCTTCCACAGGTTGCCAATCACGTGATCTGGCATTAAAAAACTCCCATTTTCCTTTTTGGAATCTCCACTTCCCATTTTTCAATTCCACACTCGTAATCCCATATGGGCTCACGACCAAAAAGTCGATCTCTCTCATAGGGACATCAGGCGTGATGAGTGTTAAAGAATAGTATACATTCCAAGAGTGGGGGATTTCTTTTTGAAAGCGTCGGTAAAACGTATGCTCATTTGAAATATCACGGCCATGTCTTGGGAATTCTTCAGGATAGATCATAATTACAGCTAGACATTCCCCACTATTGAAAAGGATACAGATATGAGGAATTGTTTTTTATCAGTCTTTGTTTGCCTCACCTTCATACAATGTGCAGGTGCAAATATCAAGATCAAGGTCAAAGAAGATTTATCAGGAGAATTTTTGATCTATGAGAAAAGGATAAAAAGCCAAAACAACCTAGTCAATATGGGAACAGGCTTAGTTCCCAAGTCCGATGCAGAACTCATTATTCGAGAAAGGTCTTATGAATTTCAAAATATCTATAAGATTCTTCCCAAAGGCTTACGATTTTATCGCTACCAAGAAGAATTAGAAAAAGAGCATACGTTTGTTGTTTTGATTGATACGAGTTCGGAATCTCCTCTTTTAAGTGATCTGAACCTAGATGAGAGAGGACTACAAGCGATTCTTTTGGAAGCAAAAAAAAGAGATGACCTTCTAAGGTTCAATGCTTTGGTCAATCATCTTCAATTGGAAATCTTTTTGCCGTATCAAATCAAATCTGTTCATTTCCGTGAGACAAGAACGCCAGGTGATTGGACAGCCCGTTCGGATGGTAATGGCAAAGTAGTGATCAACATACCCATAGATGCAATGAGAGCCAATGAACACCGGTATACAGAGGTCTATGTAAAGTTTAACCCATAGGGAATACGTTTATTGGAAATACGTCTCACGTAATTGTTTGATGACAGATTGCAATGCTAGCTTTCTTTTTTGGGGATCGGAAAGTCTTAGCTTCAATTGCCTTCTGATTTCAAACAAAGCCTCAAAATCGTCTGCATGTTCCACAGGTATCAATTCTTCTAAGATTTGGCGTAAAAGAGAACTGATTCCAGCAAAATTTCCTTCTGTGCTGATGGCAAAACGAATGGAACCAACTTTTACTTGTGAGGCGCTAAAAAAATCACAATTTACAGGATCATCCACTGCATTTACCCAAATTCCCTTTTGGTTGGCTAAGTTTCGAAACTCCGCATTGGTCTTTCCATTATTTGTCGCAAGAAAGATCAGATCCTTTCCTTCTAAATCAGTTTCTACTAAGGTTCTAAGGATCACATGGATGTTGGGTTTGCCTGAAATAAATTCATGAACGGCAGGCGAGATTTCAGGTGAGACAATTTGGATTTGGCATGGAATCTCAGATAAACCCATTAACTTCTCCAAACAGGCAGATCCTCCACCTGCGATGAGCACTTGTTTGTCGCTGAGATTAAGGAAGATTGGATATCGTTTTTGCATGTTCTTGGTAGAGATTATACGTCTCTCGTAAAGTTTCTCCGAGATACAGTATCCCTGGTCCATCAGTACTGAGTTTCAATCCATATTCTTTGGCTTCACCCAAAGTGGAAATCTGCATTTGGCTCGAGGAACTCCCTGCTTTTTCTACCAAGCCGATGGGGGTTTCTTTTTTGTATCCAAGCTCTAATAAGATGCTAGCAACAATCTCCACTTTTTGGCTGGCCATCAAGATAACAAGTGTTCCAGGGAAGGAAGATAGATACGATGCTGACTTTGGGTCTTCCACAATGCTATGCCCATCAATGATGAGGATTTGGCGCGAGACCCCGCGTAGTGTCAATGAGGAGTTCAATTCGCTGATGCCAGCTGTCACGGAACTTACACCTGGAATGATTTGGAAAGGTATGTTGTGGCTCCTTAAGATTTGGATTTCTTCACCTAGTCTACCAAAGACACTGGCATCCCCACCTTTCAGGCGCACGATTTGTTTGCCTTGTTTGCCGTAGTGGACCAAGAGTTCATTGATTTCCTCTTGCGTTTTCGAATGGGCACCACTCCGCTTTCCGACATATACACATTCTGCCTCATTGGGAAATAGCTTTTGCATACCCTCTTCTAAAAGGGCATCATAGAGAACAACCTCTGCAGATTTGAGTAGGCTCTCTGCCCTTAAGGTAAGGAGGTCAGGAGAGCCAGGTCCTGCACTCACAAAACTCACAAAGCCAGGTCTAGAAGGGGGGATAGACATGGCTTTAGGGGAAGCCAAGGGACTCCAATGGTCAAGGCAATTCTGCCAGTATTTTTTACAAAAGGTCTAGTTTTTTGGTTTACTTGCGCTATAAATGGAAGGAATGTTCAATGTATCGGATATAATAGACGTTTTAGTAGAAATTAAGACTGTCTATGGTACCTTGGCACAAGCCTATCATACGAAAAGGACGAAAAGCTCCTATGCTCTCTGACGAAAAACGGAATCGTTTTTTCCAATTACTACGTGAATCTACCAAAGAAGAATGGGTCTGGATGAATGGCTATCTTTCAGCCATGATGCAACCCATGTTAGGCTCTGACCCCGTTTTTTCAGAGCAGGTTCCCAACGAACGTGTTGTACCTAATGTTGTTTCTACCTCAGCAATCTCAAGTGCCAAACTCACAATTTCCGTTGTCTATGGAACGGAGACAGGCAATGCAAAAAAACTGGCTACTCAGTTTGTAAAACAACTCAAGGATTTAGGTCACAACGCAAAGCTTAAGAGTACAGAAACCTATAAAGCAAATGAATTAGACCAAGAAAAAAATCTAATCGTCGTTGTCTCAACGCATGGTGATGGAGATCCACCGAACGCAGCAAAAAAATTTGTAGAGACCTTGAAAGAACGTACATCCCCCTTAAAATCAATTAATTTCGCAGTACTAGGATTAGGTGATACATCCTATCCTTTGTTTTGTAAAACAGGTGAAGACGTAGACCAAGAATTGTCTCGTTTGGGTGGAACAAGAATCCAAAGTTTAGGAAAATGCGATTTAGATATTGAATCGGTGGCCACACCATGGTTCCAATCTTTAAGCCAGAAGTTAGGTGGTATAGGCGTCTCGAGTGGAGCCATTACAAAGGAAGCGAGTCCTGTTGCCAAGGCAGGTGGCCGTATCATTTACGCTGGTAGGATCAGCCAGAATATAGTTTTGAATGATACAGGCGCTACAAAGTCTGTTCGTCACATTGAAATCACATGTGATTCTGAAATTGATTATGAACCGGGAGACAGTGCAGGATTCTTCCCTAAAAATACAGAGGCAGATGTGAATCGCATTGTAAGTCTACTCAATGTAGACTCCGAAGATCGAGTGAGTTTTTCGAATGAGACATGGATGCTCAAGGATCTTTTAAAAAACAAAGTTTCCATCCGCAATCTACCGAAACGTGTCTTAGAAAAATACCAGAAAGCAATCAATGCAGAAATTGCGAGTGGAGTCTTTGATTTAGACGAATTGCTAACCCAATACCCTTGGAAAGGCGATGTGCAAGCACTCGTTGATATTTTAGAGTCGATGGTACCTAGATATTATTCTATATCTTCTTCTAAGAAAGCACATGGGGATACCGAGTTACACCTAACGGTTGCGGAAGTAGAGATCAAAACAAGCATTGATACGAAGGCTGGTCTTTGTTCTGGCTTCCTTTCTGAGATGCAAGAAGGGGAAAGTGTGGAGTTTTATATCCAAAAAAATCCAAATTTCAGACTTCCTTCCGATGAGACCCCTATCATTATGATAGGCCCAGGAACAGGGATTGCACCGTTTCGCTCTTTTGTTTGGGAAAGGGAGGCAAACCAAGCATCGGGTAAGAATTGGCTATTTTTTGGAGAACGCAATTTTGTCTCAGATTTTTACTACCAAGCAGAGTTTCTACAGTTGATGGAGACAGGCGTATTACAAAAGTTAAATACTGCATTTTCTCGAGATACAAAGAAAAAAGTATATGTTCAAGATCGTATGCGTGAGAATACCAATGAACTTCTCAAATGGATCCAAGAAGGAGCTTGCATCTACGTCTGTGGTTCAAAAGATCCGATGAGTAAAGATGTAGAGAGAGCCTTGATCGAGATTTTGTCGCAAAGAGAATTTGATAAAGACAAATCCCCAGAAGAATATTTGAATCAGCTGGAAGAAGCTGGAAGGTACAAAAAGGACGTTTATTAAGGTTGTATATGTCTCAAGAAATAAAAAAAGAAACATTAGCAGAAAAGGTAAAGAGAGAAAGTAAGGCCTTACGTGGCACGCTTAAGGAAAGTCTTCTTGATGAACACACTGGCTCTCTTCGGGCAAATGACCAACTCCTTTTAAAATTCCATGGTATGTACCAACAGGATGACAGAGACCGAAGGGAAGAGCGAGCTTTAAAAAAATTAGATCGTTTACATTCTTTCATGATTCGTCTACGTATACCAGGCGGAATGATTGGACCTGTGCATTGGGAAGCTTTGCACAACATAGCTGGTGAAAACTCTACAGGTACGATAAAGATAACAACTAGACAAACTGTACAATTGCATGGAATCCTTAAGTCTCAAATTAAACCAACAATCAAAGCATTTGACCAGGTTTTTTTAGACTCGATAGCTGCCTGCGGAGATGTTAATCGAAACGTTACCTGTACTTCCAATCCTTCCGCATCACCACTTCATAAAGAAGTGTATTCATATGCAGGAGAGATTAGCCGCCATCTGTTGCCAAAAACGCGTGCCTACTATGAAATCTGGTTAGATGAAAAACAACTAGTAGAAAAAGAAGAACCACTCGATCCGCTGTATAAAGATGTTTATCTGCCTCGAAAATTTAAAATCGGAATCGCAATCCCTCCCCACAATGATGTGGATGTGTTTACCAATGACATTGGCCTGATTGCGATCATTGAAGGGAATGAACTCAAAGGATTCAATGTTGCGATTGGTGGAGGCTTAGGTACAACGCATGGCAATGCGGAAACCTATCCAAGGTTAGCAACTGTCATCGGCTATGTGTCAAAAAAAGATGTCCTCAAAGTCGTCTATGAAATTGTCACAGTTCAAAGAGATTTTGGGAATCGAGAAGACCGTAAACTTTCTCGGCTAAAGTATACTGTCGACCGACTCGGCGTGGACTTCTATAAAGCAGAAGTAGAAAAAAGATCTGGAATCCAACTCCAACCTGCCAAAGATTTTAAATTTAATACTCGGACCGATGAATTCGGATGGATGCAAGACTCTTTAGGAAACTGGCATTATACATTGTTCGTGGAAAATGGAAGAGTCTTAGATGAAGACAATTATCTATTAAAAACATGTTTATTGGAAGTTTCGAAAACTAGACGTGCAGTATTTAGATTTACCTGTAACCAAAATTTAATTCTATCAGATATTTTTCCAAAGGATAAGGCACTCATCGAATCGATTTTGGAAAAATACGGTGTAATCAAAAAAACTTTGGAAGCATCTCCGATACGAAAGAATTCCATGGCCTGTGTTGCATTAAGCACTTGTCCCTTGGCACTTGCAGAAGCTCAAAGGTATCTACCTTCACTTATTGATAAAATTGAAGTACTTTTGATGAAACATAGCTTAAAAAATGACCCTATCACCATCCGTATGACAGGTTGTCCAAATGGATGTGCTCGTCCTTATATTTCTGAGATAGGGTTGGTTGGTACGGCGTATGGAAAGTACAATTTGCACCTTGGTGCCGATTGGGAAGGATTGAGACTAAACCAAAAGTACAAAGAAAATCTCAACGAAGAACAAATCCTCAGTGAGTTAGACCAGATGTTCTCAAGATATTCCAAAGAAAGAAACGCAAAAGAATCATTTGGAGATTATGTAGTTAGAGCTGGGATTTTGCAAAGAAACTAACTTCAAAATTGTATCAATCAAACTTTGCTTTTTAATGGGTTTTGTTAAGTAAGCATTGCCTCCTGCGTGGAGGCCCCTTTCTTGGTCTTCTTTTAAAGCAGCAGCTGATAGAAAAATAATCGGAGTTTTCTTCTCTTTGTTTTTTTCAAGTTCATACTTTCTAATTTCACTAGCCACCTCGTAGCCAGTCATCACTGGCATTTGCACATCTAAAATGATGATATCAAAGTTTGATTGGAGGTACAGCTCAAATGCTTCTTTCCCATCTGAAGTGATTTTTACATTAAATTGTGATAACATACGCAAGGCGAGCTTCTGGTTCACCAAATCATCATCTGCTAAAAGGATGTTTATGGATTCATGACTCACATTGTTAAGTTCGGAATGTAAGACTTTTAATTCGGGATAGGGCTCGGGTATAACGTGTTTAAGCGGAAGATGGATATAAAAAACGGTTCCATGATCCTCCAATACAGAAGAAACAAAGCGGATTTTACCCCCCATAGATTCTATGAGTTTTTTTGAAATTGTAAGACCAAGTCCCGTGCCGCCATACTTTCTTGCATCACCAAAGTCTTCCTGTTGGAAAGGTTGAAAGATCCTCTCATAGTTTTCAGGGAATATTCCTTTCCCCGTGTCTCGGATGGAAAATACGATCTCCTCTTTGTCTTTCTCAATTCGGAATTCAATCTCGCCCTCCTCGGTGAATTTAATCGCATTGTTGACTAAGTTTAATATAATCTGTAATATCCGATTTTCATCTCCCAAAAACATCGTAGGAAGGTTCTCATCTATGGATTGTTTCCATTGGATGGGTTTCGTTTTTTTGGAGATCAAAATTGATGCACTCTCCTTGATACGCTCCGAGATTTCCTTAAACGAAACAGGATACTCATCGATTTTCATTTGATTCGCATCTATCTTGG
The DNA here is from genome assembly GCF_003114855.1 of Leptospira ryugenii. Lineage (NCBI taxonomy): Bacteria > Pseudomonadati > Spirochaetota > Leptospiria > Leptospirales > Leptospiraceae > Leptospira > Leptospira ryugenii. The sequence goes on from NZ_BFBB01000001.1 coordinate 138,936, forward strand.
AAAGATCTAAGATATCATTGATAATATTTAGCAATAAGTTGCCACTGTTTCGAATGATCCTAAGTTGGGCACCGACTTCTTCTGTCAGGTTGGCATCCAATAAAAGCTCTGTATAACCGATAATGGCATTCAAAGGTGTACGGATTTCATGAGACATGTTTGCGAGAAAGGATGTTTTAATTCTGTCTGCCGCTTCTGCCTTTTGTTTGGCAGAGATTAAGAGCGTTTCATATTTTTTGGATGTGGTGATATCATGAAAGACAGCAAAAACCTTTATCGGTATTTTTTTTTCAGGGTGGTAGAGGATTTCAGTATTTACGGAAATCCAAGTGATTTCGCCATCTGGTTTTTGTATTCCCATCGTGAAATCAGTAATCGGTTCTAAGGTACGAAGTGTAACCATTGTTGGATGAAATTCTGGATCTATTAACTTTCCAGATTCATCTACAAAATGCCAAGAATTTTGTATTTCACTAATCCCAACAATTTGTTTATAAGAGAGACCAAGGATTCTCTCAGCACTTGAGTTGATAAAGGTGACTTTCCCATCTAAATCATGTACTATGACTCCCTCTTGCATTCGCCGAACTAACAATGTTTCTAGTTCGGCATGGATGATGTATTCGGATTCTGTTTCCTTGCGCTCGGAAATTTCTTTTAGGATCGCATACCAATGGAAACCATCATCTTTTTCTAAAACCTTTGCACAGGCATATAACCATCTTGGTTTGAGATTTGATTGAATTCTCCATTCCAATTCCCAAGAATTTCCATCTTGAATGGAGGATTCTAGACTTTGGAAAAAACGATCTCGATCGTCTAACGAAATGATGTCGAAGAATATACTTGCATTCTCCATCAACGAATTTGCATTCAAGTTGAGAAGTTTTGGAAGTTGCTCGGAGAAGGAAATGAATCGGAACTCTCCTCCTTCATTGCGATGCAAATGGAATATAGGGCAGGGTAAACCTAGGCTAAGCTCCAGGAGCAAATCTTGGTCAAATAGACTTTCTTGCACAACTTATCTGACGAGGGAATCCAACGGATCCTGTCAGATAGGAAAAAAATTATAGAATCATACCTGCCGCGACGGTCTGGTTTGTGCCTTCATCCACTAGGATAAAGCTGCCCGTCGATCGTATGCTAGCATACGAATCAAAAGCCATCGGTTTTGCTGTTCGAATGCTGACTCTGCCAATTTGGTTCAGAGCAAGTTGGGATGATTCTAATTTTTGATGTGTCTGCGTATCCACCAAAAATTGGATTTCTTTAACTAGACACTTTACATTGCCGGTGGTTTGCCTAAGGAGATATTTATTTCCAGGAACTAGAGCTTTTGCATCCATCCAACAAAGTTCTGCCTCTATGTCTTGTGATACCGTTGGCTCTTGGTTGCTTGTCACAATCATATCGCCACGGCTCACATCGATGTCATCAGCCAATCGAATGGTGACCGACATTGGGTAGTGCGCCTCATTGAGAGAACCTTCATAGGTATCTATTCCTGCAATTTTTGATACGAGTCCTGATGGCAATATCTTGACTGAATCTCCAACCCGAAAGGACCCACTCCTAATCTGCCCTGCATATCCTCTATAGTCATGGAATTCAGTGGTCTGTGGTCGGATTACGTATTGTACGGGAAAACGTGGGAAAAGACTAACCTCTTCGGTATCAATTTCCACCTCTTCTAAATGTTGGAGTAAGGATTTTCCCTTCCACCATGGCATCGCAGAAGAAAGATCAACAACATTGTCTCCCTTTAATGCTGAAATAGGGAGAAAGTCCAAGGATTTGATCTGTAGGTCTTTTGCAAATTTTTTGTACTGCTCACAGATATCTAAAAAAACAGTCTCCGAATACTCAACCAAATCCATTTTATTTACACATACAAGAACGTGTGGAAGGCGAAGGAGAGATACAATATAGGAGTGTCTATAGGTTTGTTCGATGACTCCTTTTCTTGCGTCAACGAGAATGATCGCCAAATCAGAATTAGATGCCCCTGTCACCATATTTCTAGTGTATTGGATGTGACCTGGCGCATCTGCAATGATAAACTTTCGTTTTGGTGTCGAAAAATACTTATATGCTACATCAATGGTAATGCCTTGCTCTCGCTCGGCTTTCAGTCCGTCCGTGAGAAGGGCTAAGTTTATTTCACCATTTACCTGACCTGCTCTTTCCAATGCCTCCAATTGATCAATGAAAACAGATTTGCTGTCATACAAGAGTCGGCCAATCAAAGTTGATTTTCCGTCATCGACACTTCCTGCCGTGATAAATCTTAATAAATCCATTAAAAGTAACCTCCACGTTTTCTTTCTTCCATGGCCGCTTCGGATCGTTTATCATCCAATCGGGAACCTCGCTCTGTAGTTCTAGAAGTTTGAATTTCTTTGATGATATCGTCAATGTTATCTGCTTGGGACTCCACTGCTGCTGTACAGGTCATATCACCAACAGTACGGAAGCGGATAGTTTTTGTTTCTACCTTATCTTGAGAATCCAAAGTGATAAATTTGGAAACAGGGAATACCAAATTATCACGCCATACAATCTCCCTTTGGTGTGAAAAGTAAAGACTTGGAAGTTCTATTTGTTCCTCACGTATATATTCCCAAACATCTAGTTCTGTCCAATTGCTGATAGGAAAGACTCGAACATTTTCTCCCACATGGATTTTTCCATTATAAATATTCCAGAGCTCTGGTCTTTGGAGTTTGGGATCCCAGGACCCAAACTCATCTCTGACAGAAAAAACACGCTCTTTTGCTCTAGCTTTTTCTTCATCTCGCCTAGCACCACCTATGCAAGCGTCAAATTTAAACTCAGCGATAGTATCTAGTAATGTAACAGTTTGAATGGCATTGCGACTAGGAAACTTTCCTTTTTCTTCTACCGCTTTTCCTTGGTCTATCGAATCTTGTACATAACGTACGATCAATTTTTCACCAATGCGTTCTGCTAAGCGATCCCTAAAATCCAGTGCTTCAACGAAGTTGTGTCCGGTGTCAATATGGACAAGAGGGAAAGGAAATTTACCAGGTCTAAAAGCCTTTAATGCAAGGTGCACCAAAGTTATGGAATCCTTTCCACCTGAAAATAGAAGCGCAGGCCTTTCAAATTGCGAAGCTACTTCTCTCATAATATAAATAGATTCCGCTTCCAGTTGTTTTAAGTGTGACAATCTTTGCTTCATATTAATTTCCTTTTTTTCTCGTGAGCTTTCCATCTACCCAATGGAGTCCACATTCTTTCGTATCTTCATTTTCCCACCACCATCGGCCGGCACGGAAATCTTCTCCTGGTTCTATGGCACGCGTACATGGTGCACAACCAATACTCGGATATCCTTCTTCGTGTAAAGGGTTGTATGGTATTTTGTTTTCTTTCGCGAAGGATAGGCAGTCTTCCCATGACCACTGAAGGATGGGGTGCACTTTTAAAATCTCTTTCGCTGAATCAATTTCTACTAATGGCATATCATTTCGATTTCCAGACTGTTCTTTTCGAATGCCTGTGATCCAAAGTTTAGCACCAACTAATGCTCTGTTTAATGGCAATACCTTACGAATATGGCAACATTCCTTTCGAAGCTCAATGGATTGGTAAAATGCATTGGGTCCTTTCTCGGTAAGATATCTCTCTAAGTCCTTTGGATCTGGGAAAAATACTTCTATCTTTTTTCCATATTGGTCCAAGGTTCTCTGTTGGACTTCATAGGTTTCTTTAAATAATCTTCCTGTATCAAGTGTGACCACTCGAATGTTGAGTCCTTGAGAGAAAATCAAATGAGTGATGATTTGGTCTTCTAAACCAAAACTTGATGTAAAAACGGCTTCGCTCCCATATTTAGAATCAATTGTTTTTAGTATACCAAGAGAGTCTTTCCCGATTAAAGTTTCAGTGAGTTCCTGGACATTCATTGTTTTTATCTCTCCTTAGATAGAAAAATCATCTAAATAGACTTTTGCTTTTTTGATGCGAAGATAAACTTCTTCGCCTGGCAATAGATTCAAATCACGATAAGTTTCTTGATCGAGTACGGATTCTATCAAAGAACCTGTATCCAATCTTTTTAATTCGATACGTACGTTTCGTCCAGTAGAATGGATGTATTGTATCTCGGCGGGAATCCCAAGCTCTTTAGATCTAACTATCTCTACATCATATGGCCTTACATAGGCGATTGCTGAGGTATTTGCTACATCTTTATGCTCAGGAGAATCTAAATCGACATTCCCAATGATCGCTTTACCCTCTTGGATTCGTCCGTGGAATAAATTCACATCGCCTAAAAAATGAAAAACAAATGGAGTTTTTGGTTTGTTGTATACTTCGTCAGGACTTCCGACTTGTTCAACTTGTCCATTTCGAAGGATAACTATGGAATCGCTAACTTCCAAAGCTTCTTCCTGGTCATGAGTTACAAAAACACTTGTAATGTGAATTTCATCATGTAATTTGCGTAACCACATTCTCAATTCTTTTCGAACCTTTGCATCTAAGGCTCCAAAGGGCTCATCTAACAAAAGAAATTTTGGTTCAATTGCAAGTGCTCTTGCTAGAGCTACTCTTTGCCTTTGTCCACCTGACAGTTCACTAGGGTATCGATTTTGGAAGTTCTCTAATTGAACCAATTTTAAAAGTGAAAATACTTTTTCTTTGATTGCTGCTTGAGAGGGCCTTATCTTTTTAGGACGAACCTTTAATCCAAAAGCAATATTTTCAAAGATATTCATATGCCTAAAGAGTGCATAATGTTGGAAAACAAAACCAACATCTCCACTTTGTATGGTAGATGCTTCTTGGTTTTCATTGTGGAACAAAACAGAACCCGAGTCTGGGGTCTCAAGTCCAGCAATGATTCGAAGTAATGTCGTTTTTCCACTCCCACTTGGACCGAGTAAGGCGACCAATTTCCCTGATTCAATGTTTACATTTACATGATTCAACGCTTGGAATGCACCGAAGGTTTTGGATACTGATTTGATTTCAATAGACATTCACTTACCTCTTATGAATGTTCCTTTCAAGGATGATTTTTACTATGAGAGTAAGGAAGGAAAGAAACACTAAAATTGTGGCAGCGGCAAATGCCCCAACAGAGTTGTATTCATTATACAACATTTCGATTTGTAAGGGTAGAGTGTTCGTCTTTCCACGGATATGGCCTGAAAGAACGGATACAGCACCAAACTCACCCATGGCTCTTGCATTGCAGAGAATGATGCCATAGAGAAGCCCCCATTTGACATTTGGCAGTATGATTTTTACCAGAGTATGAAAAAAATTTGCACCCAATAGGATCCCTGCTTCTTCCTCTTCTTTTCCTTGGCTCTGCATCAAAGGAATCAATTCTCTTACAACAAAAGGAAGGGTGATAAAGAGAGTTGCAATGACAAGACCAGGGGTATTGAATACGATCTCGATGGCAAGTGTTTCCAAAATTGGTGCCATCCATCCTTGTTTACCAAAGATAAGCAAAAATACTAGACCAGCTATCACGGGTGATACGGCAAAGGGAGCATCTATGATAGTTAAGATAATTTGTTTGCCAGGAAATTGAAATCGTGTAATGCAAAAGGCAGCAAAAAAGCCAAAGATAGCGTTGATCGGTACTGCGATACCAGCTACAAGCGCAGTCAGTTTTACTGCTTTCCATGTGTCTTTGTCTTGCAAAGCATGTAGGTAAGCGGAAAAGCCCTCTGCAAATGCCTCCGAAAACACAGTCAGAATCGGAAGTATTAAGAGAAGAAATGTAAAAAAATAAACAAGTAGGATCAGTAGGTATTTGGAGGCTTGTCTTGTCATAGGAGTCTCCGTGCAGCGCGGTTTTGGATCACATTGATGGCAAACATGATTCCAAAGCTGATGACTAACATAACAACTGCTATGCCAGTTGCTTTGCCGTATTCATATTGTTCTAGTTTCGTAACAATCAGTAATGGCAAAATCTCTGTTTTCCCAGGTAAATTGCCGGAGATAAAGACAACACTTCCATACTCACCTATACCCCTTGCAAAAGCCATAGCCATTCCAGAAAGTAGGGAGGGCCACAACTCTGGTAGGATCACTTTGTAGAATGTCGTAAAGGGAGTAGCACCTAAACACCTAGCACTTTCCTCTAGTTCTTTTGGCAAATCCTCGAGGACAGGTTGTACGGTGCGAACGACAAAAGGAAAACCTATAAATACAAGGGCAATGATGATCCCAAGAGGGGTATAAGCAATTTTAATTCCCAAGGGGGCAAATATCTTTCCAATGGAGCCATTTTCAGCGTATATGGTTGTGAGTGCAATACCTGCGACTGCTGTTGGGAGGGTAAAAGGTAGGTCAACTAAAGTATCGATCCACTTTTTACCTGGAAAATCATAACGAACGAGAACCCATACAAATAGAAAGCCTAAGAGTAGATTGATGACAGCTGCCACCGATCCTACAAAAAAACTCAAAGTGAGCGCAGAACGAAGTCTTTCCTCCAAAAACACATCGAGGATTACACTCAGTCCAGATTTTGCAGTCACCATAAATAAACCAGAGAGTGGAACTACCACCATTAAACTCAGATAAAAGCTAGTTAAGCCAAAACTGAGTCCAAAGTGAGTTTTTGAGTAAGGTCGAGTCTGCAGCATTGCACTTATTTTTTGGTGTAAATTTGATCAAAAACCCCACCATCTGCAAAGTGCTTTTTGTGAGCTTCTTCCCAACTTCCCTCGATATCAGTGATACTAAATGTATTGATTTTTGGAAAATCTGCCTCAAATTGTTTCATCACTTTTTTATCCGTTGGGCGAAAGTTATGTTTTGCGATGATATTTTGTGCCTCAGGAGTGTAGAGGTAACTAAGGTAAGCTTTTGCAAGTTCTGTTGTTCCTTTTTTGTCAGTGTTACCTTTTACAATAGCAACCGGTGTTTCCGCTAAGATACTTTCTTCAGGGTATATGATTTGAAAGGAACCATCCCCATTTTTGGCACTTTCCTCCAAGGCTAACTTCGCTTCATTTTCCCAAGTAATGAGCACATCACCTAGTCCACGTTTTACGAAAGTAGTTGTTGAGCCACGTGCGCCTGTATCTAGAACGAGAGTATTCTCAAAAATTTTCTGAATAAAAGCCGTTGCTTTTTCTTCAGATTTCCATTTTCTTTTAGCAAAACCATAGGCAGCAAGGTAATTCCAGCGGGCACCACCGGAAGTCTTTGGATTCGGAGTGATGACTCCAATTCCATCCTTACTCAAATCCTCCCATCCTTTGATTTTTTTGGGATTGGACTTTCTAACCAAAAAAACGATGGTTGAGTAGTAAGGAACGGAACGATTCGGAAATTGTGTTTGCCAGTTTTTTTCAATTAAATTTGAGATTTTGGCAATGCTATCTATATCGTATGACAAGGCTAAGGTGACTACATCCGCTTTCAATCCATCAATGACAGCCCTTGCTTGTTTGCCAGAACCACCATGGCTTTGTTGGATCGTGAGTTCCGTTTTTCCTTTTTGGCTCTGGGTGAACTTCAGGTTGATTTCCTCATATAGCTCACGGGTTGGATCAAAGGAGACATTCAAGAGTTCTGTTTCTGCAAATATAGCGATGGTACAAAAAAAGACAAATAACGCTAAGAACCGGCGAAAATTGCTAAATTTCTTGGATTTCATGACATTCACACTCTCTTAAAATACAATAAATCGAAGAGAATGTTCAATTTATTGGATATTTGGTCCAATATTTAAGCCTCTCGGTGCTCTGTCAAGGTCTTATTTCCTCTGGCTCTGTTTATTTTTAGCAAGGTGACATAGTGCTAAAAAGGAAGAAGATAATTGTCTCAAGGAATCTTTCAGAAGTTCGATCCTAAGTCTGTAAGGAGAGAATACTATGAACGTCAATAAGGATAAAATTTCATTCCCTCAATTCTCTCTAGTTGAGTCAAAGGTTGCCAACCAACTCACAAACAATCCAGCAGAGGCAACTAACAAAAGTTTTTTTGATATTTTGCAGAGCTCTCATTTAGCGGATGTTCCAAATAAACTGCAAGAGAAAGGTTTTTTTGAAACGGAGTCCAAGCACCAAACTATTCCCGATGAAAAAATAGAGTCCCAAGCATCGGAAGAAAGAGTAGAAAACGATTTTGAAATGATTGATGCAGAGGAATCTTCAGACGAGCGAGACATTGATCAGTCTTCCTCTGTTCCAAAAATAGACCTGAGCAATAACATAAGTTATTTTGAATTTGCCTTACAAAAGCAACATAAGGATTCACATTCCAAAGAGAGTGAAGATTCTCTACCCAAAGGCAAACTATTCCATGCAAAGCTTATTGAATATCCAGTATCAAATAAAGAACAAAATAACTTTGTTGAAGAAGCAAAGAAAATGGTCGATCGTTTCTTGAAAAAAGAAACTCCTAGGCCATCCGCGCAAAGCAACCAGCCAAAACTTGAAGTCAGAGAAACCATCTCTAAAGAAACCTTAGCAAAATCTGCCCCAAAAGAGATTGGCCTTGAGAAAATTCAAAATGAACCAAAAGTAATACCGTTTCCAATCGTTTCGAAAACAGAAAATGTTTCACGTAAAAAGGATATCCAAAACGATACCAAACCATCGCTCATCCACCAAAGCAAAGAGCTTCCAAAGGCGGACACAGAGCCAAAAGATATCAATGCACCAAAACTTCGAAATGAAAATAAAGAGGCACTTGAAGCTGAGAGAAAAATCTCAATTCGCAAACGGGGCAATGCACAAAACAGCGAAGATAGAATTACTGAGAAAGACTCCGTAGAAAACAAAAGTGAAAGCCTTGGGCTTTCTCTTCGAACTAAAACTGTCAGAGAGAAAGATCAGTATAGACTGAAACCGGAGGGAGTAGTTCAACAAGAAGGCTCCAAAAACCAAAGAGAAAGCATAGGAATCTCTCTCAGTCAAGTATCACAGACAATGGGAAAGGAAGAATCCTCAAACCAGAATGGGCAAGGATCTACATTTTCCCAGAGAGAACAAAATTCTTTCGCGCAAGAATTGAAACAATTAACTAAGCAGTCTGACAGCACAAAACCGGAAAATGTTAAAACTCCAAGTCGTCCTGAACTGCAGCGAAATTTGGAAGATCTCGTCAAACAGGCAAAATTTGATATTGTCCAAAATGGAAAATCCACAGCAGAAATTGTGATGAATCCTCGTGAATATGGAAGATTGACTCTCAAAGTAAGCGTAGAAGGTGACCAAGTAGAAGGTCGGATTTTGGTAGAAACAGAAGAATTAAAACAAATGTTAAACTCTGAGATTTCTAAATTAAAAGAAAATTTAAAAGAGAATGGTTTACAGTTGGGATCTTTGTTAGTTGATGTTTGGGAAGATTCTTCTTCCAGATTCTCTGGTGGAAAACAGAGTAAAGATTTTCAAGAATACAAGGATATGCTTGAGTCGGCAGCATATCGCACATCTTCTCCAGAAAACTCAGATACAATCCTCTTGAATGAAACCAAAATACAAAAAGGTTACGAATTTTTCGCCTAAGGAAAACATATGCCAGATTCAATACAAGATCTATCCAGCCAAAACGCAATCAGAAGTCGTTACCTTGATACAGAGAAGACATTCAATATTCGTAAGCATTTAGACCAAATGGATAAAGAAGAAAAGAGTGGTTTAAAGGGAATTGAAATTCGTGAAAAACAAAAAGAGTTGGGCAAAGATGACTTTTTAAAACTTTTGCTGACTCAATTATCTCACCAAGACCCTACCAATCCCGTTCAGGACAAAGATTTTATCGCTCAAATGGCGCAGTTTAGCTCGCTTGAGCAGATGAAAAATATCTCTTCTGGCATACAAAGAATGGAATCAAAACAAAGTTATTCGGTGGTAGGTAAGATGGTTTCCGGACCAGATTTAGTTACAGGTGAAGACGTTACTGGAATTGCAGGTGCGATCATGTTTGACAATGAAGGTAAAACTTATGTTAGAGTTAATGGACGTATGTTGGATGTAACTAAATTAAACTTAATATCGGATCCAGAGCTATTAAAAATGCAACAAGCGGAAATGAGAACCCAACCAGCTCTGCCCTTACAACAAGCAGTGCCAAATAATACGATAAGTAAACAAGAAGCATATAAGGAATAATTTAAAAAGGTCGATATAAAAAAAGAGGGATAAATTTATGATGAGATCACTATACTCCGGAGTATCCGGTTTAAAAAACCACCAAGTTCGAATGGATGTAATTGGTAACAATATTTCTAACGTTAACACCCATGGATTCAAAACGGAAAGAGTTACCTTTCAAGACATGATCTCTCAAGAGTTACAAGGTGCCTCGGAACCAAAAGAAAACATTGGAGGAACGAACCCAAAACAAGTAGGACTCGGTTCACTCATTGCTGCTATCGACAAAATTATGACCCAAGGCGCCCTCCAAACAACAGGAAAAAATACGGATATTGCGATCTCCGGGGAAGGTTTCTTCATAGTCAAAGACGGTGACAAATCTTTTTATACTCGTGCCGGTGCATTCAACGTAGACAAGAATGGTTATTACGTAAATCCTGCAAATGGCTTAAAAGTCCAAGGTTGGAATTCTCGACTGGATGATACAGGAAATAAATACATCAATTCTGCAGGTTCGATTGAAGACATCGTTATCCCTCTTTATTCAAAAGAGCCTGCGCGTGCTACTCAAAATGTTGACTTCCAATCCAACTTAAATGCAAGCGTAGCAGCCGTTCCCCCAGATGCTACCGAGGAAGATATCAAACGTTATATCAATGATCCAGATCCAAGACAGAGGAGAGGCCATGTAACAAGCATCAATGTCTATGATGAACAAGGTAATACTCGTCAGTTGGGTGTAGAATTTTATAAAGTTCGAGACAATGTTTGGAAAATGCGAATGAACCTCGAAGAGGGAAGTCAACTTTCCGTGGATGTTGTAGGCACTGGTGGAGAAAATACACAAGTTTCTGGAAATACAGAACTAGAAGTTTCCTTTACACCTGATGGAAAGATTATCTCTGTTTCCGACGGAGTGGATTCTCAAACGACTGGAAAACTTCAGGCAAAAGTTTCCTTCCGTCTTCCCGGTAACCCTACCCAACAAACTTTTAGTTTGAATTTAGGTGAAGCAGGACTTGTGGGTGGCATCACTCAGTTCTCTTCTGATTTTACTACCAAAGCGGTCAAACAAGATGGATACGCGATGGGTTATATGGAATCTTTTTCCATAGACAATACGGGAACCATTACAGGAGTTTTTTCCAATGGTGTTCGCCAGCCTTTAGCAAGGATCGCTCTTGCCAATTTTACAAACCCTGCGGGACTTAATAAAGAGGGCGATACGATGTATAGCTTTTCTATGAACTCGGGGGAAGCAAATATAGGCGAGGCTGGTTCGCAAGGAAGAGGAAAGATCAACGCTGGGCTTTTAGAAATGTCAAACGTTGACCTGTCCGATCAGTTTACCGATATGATTGTGACGCAAAGAGGGTTCCAGGCCAACTCAAGAACCATCGTAACCTCAGACCAAATGATCCAAGAAGTTCTAGGATTGAAACGATAAACTTGGGGGGCTTTCCCCCATTTTTTCCTTGAGTTTTGCAAAATTCTAGAGATATTGGGTAAATCTTTATCTTTAGAATTCGCAAACATCCTTGTCCTCTTTTCAAAAAAATACCCTTCTTACGCTGATTTTCCTTTCAGCAATCGCATATCCTCCGTTATACTATACAATCCAGGAGATGGTTCGAAAAGAATCCCTTCCTAAAACATACAATGCGCCTTGGAGAATGCCCAAAATTTACCTCAAGGCAGTAAGCATATCAAAACAACATAGCGTGGATGAGCTCGCCCTGCGGCAATTACTGGCCTATGAATGGCAATCTATGTCGGGTATCGTTTACCTTTCAGAGGTAGATGCATCCAAAGCTACCTTGGTTTTGGATTTTGATTTAGAACAAGATGAATCAAAGATTTCCATCACTCCAAAAATAGAATACCCGAACGAAAAAAAGTCTTACAAAGGTGAGATACTGAGCATGCCCTGGTCAGAGTATGGAAAGATGGCAAAACGATTGACTTATGCCTATCTAAAACTCATAGCTGAAAAAAATCGACTCCATAGGTATTTATATTCTGAGCCTGTTTACCACCCACAAAAGGAAGAATGGGACCAGGACATTTTGTCCCAATCCGAAGCTATGGTTTACCGATCCTTGGCTTCCAAACAAATGAGTAGAGAGGAGAAACTCTCTCGCTATGCAGCCTTAGTCAGTGGCCGTCCAAAATTTTTACTCTTCCGGTATGAATCTCTCTTAGAGGTCTTGTCAGGCAATCGGTCCTCCGAAAAAGAGATTTGGAAAGAGTGGCTTTCTTTAGACCCAAAAGATTCAATTTTTTCTTACCTCTTAGCTGAGTCTCTCGCAGATAGTGCGAAGAAAAAGGGAGACTATGAACTGGCGAATGAATTCTATCTTCAAGTGAAAAAACAGAGAGAAACTCTAGGTCATATATATTCGCCTAATTATGCATTTGCGATGTCCGAGTTAGGTGGTTTTTACCAGAGAACAAATCAAGATAGCGCCCTATACCATCTCAATACCGCCAAACTGATCTATGAGGCAATGGGCATGGAAACTTCACTGCCATACATTAAGAATCAGATTCGCTATAGTGCCTTACTTTCCAGTATAGGTCAGAAAGAGTTAGCTTTGAATGAAATGTTTTCTCTAGAGACAAGGATATCTTTGTTAGCCGAGAAAGAAAGGGCACTTTTTTATTATAATTTAGCCAGATTAGAATACGAAATGCAGGTTTATGAGTCCAGCCTTCAATACTTAAAAAAAGCAAAGGATGAACTCAAACAAATTGCATGGATCAATACTGATTTGCATTTTACGATTATGAATTTAGCGGCGGCTTCCTACTTCTCTTTGGGAAAAGTAAATAAGGCTGAAGAAATTTGGCTCGATTTGGTCCAATCAAAAAATATTTTTTCCATTGAAACCAGGCCTTTCTTTCGAAAGATTCACTACAATTTAGCGCGTCTCTATGTTTTGAGGGGTGCTAAAGATTTGGCGGATACTTATTACAAAGTGTATACTCGTTTAACACCATACTCCGAAATCCGAGATCTTAGCAATAGCGAGCGTTTGGAATTGGAAACCTTTCTATTTCCAGAAATGATCAATCAAAATGATAGCAGTCTATTGACAGATTGGGAAAAAGAAACCATCAAGTCGTATACGGGAAGATATGTCTTTCAATCTCAAGATGATGAAAAAAGGGCTCGTACCTACCAAGATCGACTGGAAGATTCAAATCTACTATTATCAGATTTGATTGATTCCCAAAAGGAAAATCATCCCACCTTATTAAAGTTAAAGAATAGTCTTTTTGCAAAGAAAAAATCTTATGAAAAAGGTGAGAATATTCTATTTTTTGATATAGGCCCAGCATTAAATAATTTAGAGGCTCCTGCCATAACTTCTCAATCGGTTGCCTATCATTTCCCAAAAATGGACGTTGTACTTTGGGAATTGCCATCGGAGGTTGAGCTTTTCCATAAGAATGTCAGTGATGAGAAGAAAGAAAAATTGTACTCTTTTTCTAACCTACGAATCTTGTCCGCGAACGGTGTGGCAAAGCCGGAAACTACCTTGGAAGATCATAAGAATTGGGTTTTATTAAATCGGTCCATTCCAAAATGGAAAGACAAAACAATCATTTTACGGGCTGCTAACTCCATTGATATCTATGAAACTTTTGATGCCATATATCCTCATCTATTGCACTTGGCCGAATACTTCAAAGAAAATCCAGTTATCTATTTCTTTAACCGAAGTATCCTCTTAAAAAAGGCAAACTCAAGCCAATTTATGATCATTGGATACCAGTCTGTCCGAGGCTTTCACCATAATTACCAAAGCTTAGATCGGAATGGTGAACCACCTTATACTTTGTTTCAATATCCTTGGGAGGAATTTGAATGACTAGGCCTGTTTTTATTTCCTCCGATTTCCAAGTTCTTCTCTTAATTAGTACGATCGTTTCCCTCATTGCAGTGATTGCATGTTGTTATCGCAAAGAAGACTGGCTCTCTTTGGTCTATCCCATTGGTTTTTTTTATTCCTTCTCCTATCTACTGCGACTTTCGAATCAAATTCTAGAAATTCCGTTTTCTTACTTTCTCTCAGAATCTGATTTCCAATTTTGGGCGCAGTCTTCGGTTTTCCTTATATTTGCATTGATCGCCTTACATCGATTTTTTGGAATTCTCTCTTCCATTCTATTTGCTTTTTTCATTAGTGTCTGTGCTGCTCTCTTATTTCCTCTTTTATCTTATTTCTGTTTTGAATCTCAGCCCATTTGGCAAGTCTATGACCAGGGGCAATGGATCTATCTTCTCATATTTACGGGAGCAGCAGTTTGGACATCGGAAATGTTCCTTCCCAAATCAATTGAACCTGAAGATTCCAAGAGCCCTAGATTCCTTGCACTTCTATTCTTCGCCTTACCGATAGCACTTTTTTCCGCGTTTCCAAAACCTTGGGATGCTGACTATTTTTCTCTTCAAAGCAAAGGGTTTTATCTAAGTATGCTCAGTCTCTTTGTATTTCAGCTTCGCCTAGCATTGCCTAAAGAAGCTTCGTTCTCTTACATGTTTCCCATACTTTGGCCTTTGAGTTTTTGGACAGTGAGGTATGAGAGCTCCATGCTTTTATTGTTTCCCTTGGTCTTTGGGTTTTCCTTCCTCTTTCCTTTTTTAGCTTTGTGGTTACAAACGCGACATTGGAGGCAACTCTCTGCAGAATTGGTTTCGGCTCTATTGGTATCTGCTGCCATTTCTGTTTATCTGCCTTTTTTACTCTCACCAGAGTCGGAGTGGAACCATTCTCCCTATGTAATGTTTGGTGTTCAAACATTGTATCTCTTATCTAATTTTTTGGTTGGTTCAATTTTTGTTGCAACTATGCTTTTTTTTCAGCCAAGGAAAAGGCCATAAAATTTCAGAAAAGGTTGGACAAGGCAAAAAACCTAGTCGATACATAAAGTGTGACCAAAGACTCCTCACCGTCTCACAAATACATAGTCTCTGATGATCCCTATCTGTCTGGGAAGCTGGTGGATTATCTTCCCAAAATCAATGCAAATATTATCTCGCTTGCAGACTTTTTCAGTCTTGATCTTGAATCTTCCCAAACTATTTCAAAAGTATTATTTTATCTCTCTCGTTACGAATTAGAAAAATCTCATATAGAAATTCACCAATATCTAAAAACACATTCACTAGTTATGAGTTCTTTTTTGATAAGAGCTCCAATTGAGTATACTGGATTCCAATCGCTCTCTATCGAGGAAGATTTATTTTTTACGAATGTACCCGATGATGCACCAACCATTTTTTTGGTAAAAGCTATCGTCAATGCCTTCACTAGCCTCCAGATGATAGTGGATAAGTTTGAACTGCAAAAGCGTATCAATATTTCCACAAACGAAATCTCAAAGTTAACTCGTATTGGAATCAGTTTAGCGAATGAAAAGGATTTTACAAAATTACTTCGCGATATTCTAACATCAGCACGAGAGATTTCCAATTCGGACTCTGGGTCTCTATACCTCGTTGAAAAAGATGAAAAAGGAAATCCAAGAAATCTTAGATTTAAAATTTCAGCTCTTGATCTTAACTCAGATGAATTTATTTTACCTATCAACAAAAAGAGCATCGCTGGCTATGTAGCCTATACTGGCAAACAACTCAATATTCCAAATGTATATGAACTCTCCGATAAAGAAGAGTTTCATTTCAATAGTGAATTTGATAAAATGAGCAACTATTATTCCAAGTCAATGTTAGTTGTTCCAATGAAAGACCACCATGACGAAGTTGTTGGGGTCATTCAGCTTATCAATCGCAAAAAAAACTTTCATACAAAGTTAAGCCTAGAACAAATGAAGACCAATTTGGTCTTAGATTATGATAAATATTCTGAAGACTTAGTGATGGCTGTTGCAGGGCAAGCGGCCGTTGCCATACAAAACAATAACTTAGTGCATGAAATAGAAACCTTATTTGAAGGTTTTGTTACGGCAAGTGTCTCCGCCATAGAATCTAGGGATCCGACAACCTCAGGTCACTCATTTCGAGTAGCACAATATACGGTTGGATTGGCTGAGGCAGTCAATTCGATTGAAACTGGTCGATTTAAAGACATCCAATTCAGTCATTCTCAAATTAAAGAAATTCGGTATGCTTCGCTTCTGCATGACTTTGGAAAAGTAGGAGTCAGAGAAAAGGTACTCGTTAAGGCCAAAAAGTTAGAAGACTATGAGTTGGATTTGATACGGTGGAGATTTCATTTTATTCTGAAAGACGTAGAAGCCAAGTTATCTCACAAAAAAATCGAATATTTGAAAAAACATGGTAACAAAGGCTATACGGAGTTTGAAAAATCCATACAGTTAGAATATGAGCTCGAAAAAGAAAAACTCCACGAAATGGTACATGTGATTTCTCAATCAAATGAGCCATCTATTTTAGAAGAGGGCAATTCTCATTTCTTAGAAGAAATTTCAAAGTTAAGTTATGAAACTACGGATGGTGGCCAAATTTCCCTTTTGCAACCTCGCGAGTTTAGTTTTTTATCTATCCGGAAGGGATCTTTGGATTTTGAAGAGCGGAGAGAGATTGAATCCCATGTAGAACATACTTTCCA
Organism: Leptospira ryugenii; assembly: GCF_003114855.1. Lineage (NCBI taxonomy): Bacteria > Pseudomonadati > Spirochaetota > Leptospiria > Leptospirales > Leptospiraceae > Leptospira > Leptospira ryugenii. The sequence continues at coordinate 155,638 of NZ_BFBB01000001.1, forward strand.
ATTCTTAAGCAAAATCCCATGGACTAGAGAGCTAAAAATGGTGCCTTCCATTGCCCATGGACACCATGAAAAGTTAAACGGAAGCGGTTACCCAAGAGGGCTTACAGCAGTTGAGATCCCCGTGCAGGCCAAGATGATGGCCATTGCCGATATCTTTGATGCGCTAACCGACAAAGATCGACCCTATAAAAAAGCAGTTCCTTTGGAGAGAGCTTTCGATATCTTAAAAATGGAAGTGAGAGACCAGCACATTGACGGAGATCTTTTAGATGTTTTTATCCAAAACAAAGTCTACGAAAAGATACTCAGCAAACGTTTGGAATCTTAGTTTTTTTAAATAAGATCCTCTTGGAATTCTTCACTGACTAGTTGATCAAAGTGCCTTCCTCTCTCTGAGAAGTTTTTGTATTGATCGAAGCTTGCGCAAGCAGGCGAAAATAGAACCGTAACAGGCAAGGTTAGATTATTTGTGATTGAATATTCTATTTTGGATTTGATCTCTTTTAGTACGGTTTGTACGGTATCGGCAAAGGTGAAATTTTGTTTCGGAGCTTCTTTACGAAATTTCTCTTCCCAAATTTTCGCTGCATTTCCATAGATCCATACTTCTGCATCTAAGTCTTTCCACTTCGCAAAAAATGGCGCAAGGCTTTCTTCTTTTGGTTCACCACCCAAAATCAAGTATAGCCGATCTTCTTTGGAGAATCCATTTAGACCAGCCAACAAACTATTCATATTTGTAGATTTGGAATCATTGATAAAAGTTACATTTGGGTACTTCGGCTTGGGGAGTTTTACTTTCGCATAACGATACGATAATCCTTCCATACTAATAAAAGAACTTTGGATGGTATCCGATTCTATTCCCAAACTTTCTGCAATTCCGATGGCAACCGCTAGGTTTTGTAAGTTATGGTCTCCGGGCAGGGGAAATGAATCTGTTGAGTAAACTGCCTGTTTCGTGATGATTTTTTTGGCTTTCCCTTGGATTTCTATGTCCTCTCCTGTTGCAGTTCCAAAAGTGAGAACCTTGGCTTTTACCCTTTCTGGTTTCTTTGGAAATTCATCCCATAAATGAGATTGAGTGATAAAGGTGTGTCCCTCTGAACCCAAATCCGCAATTTTAGACTTCGCATAAAAATATCTTTCCATTGTTTTGTGCCTTTCCAAGTGATCTGTAGCCAAGTTTGTGATCGCCGATACCAAAGGATGGAGAGGAGGGGAGTCTTCGAGTTGGTAACTGGAAAGTTCAAGTACAACAAAATCCCAATTTCCTTTGCAGAAGGAAGTAAAAGGCTCACCTAAATTGCCGCCTACAGCGGAATTAGGAAATTTAGCACGAATTAAGTGGTAAGTAAGAGTGGTCGTGGTAGACTTTCCATCTGTTCCTGTTATCCCAATCAAATTTCCTGTATAAAACAAACGGCCTAAATAGATTTCCGAAAGAATGGGTTTTTGTTTTTTCTCTGCAAGGAGAAGTATAGGATGTTCAGGGGAAACGCCTGGGCTCTTGATTAATATTTCACTCGCTTCCACTGCCTCCTCGCTACGGGAATCATCGTAAAAGTTCGTCCAGAACGGGCTTAAGTTCTCCGGTTTTGAACGATCATAAAGGGAAACGATTTTGCCTTCATCGGCAAGGAGCTTTCCTGCCGATTCGCCTGAGATCCCTCCACCGATCACTAAGAATTTGTGAAATGAAAGCAACTGATGTAGGCTTAAAGTCTGTAGAGAAAACATTGATTGACAGTCCTTGAAAAATCAGTCATTTTGTAAAATCATATCTGAAACGGGTGGAACAGTGTTAAAACACGAGCTTAAAGATGGCAAACTAGTAGTTTATTTAGAAGGGCGTCTCGATGTCTCTGTCGCCAACGATGTGGAAGAAGGACTTATGGACTTAATCGACAATGGCGGCCATCGGAAAGTTCTTTTGAATATGAAAGATGTTGAGTACATGTCATCTTCTGGCTTTCGAGCCTGCATTTCTACCTTACGAAAATTAAACTCCAAAGAAGGTGTTCTCAAAATTTCCAATATCAAACCTGCGGTGAAACGTATTTTTGATGTGATTGAACTTACCTCACTCTTCGATATCCACGAAACAGAAGAGGCTGCTCTTAAGTCCTTTTAAGAGGTCTATTTACGAACCCTATCTTACAATCCATCGTAAACACGAAAGAGAGAGAAATTAAGAATATCTCTCTTTCCTCGCTTCCCAAACGTGCGATTCCTGTGTATCCTTTTGCGGAAAGACTCAAGTCCGATAGGCTGACCATCATTGCAGAATGCAAAAAAGGCTCACCTAGTGCGGGCGTTTTACGAGCCGACTACAATGCCAAGTCCATAGCGAAAGTCTATTCTGACAGTGGAGCCAGTGCCATTTCAGTCCTTACAGATCGAGATTATTTTTTTGGCTCTTTATCGGATCTCTCTGAAGTCGCAACTTCTGTTGCCTTGCCAGTGATCCGCAAAGACTTTATCATCGATGAATCACAAATTGAGGAAGCCTACGCTTATGGGGCATCTGCTATCCTTCTCATTGTCCGCATTTTGGATCAAAAGAGGTTAGGGGAACTCTTTCAATTTGCAAAAGGAAAAGGATTGGGTGTACTTGTCGAAACGCATAACCGAGAAGAGGTGGAGAGGTGTCTTTCCTTAGGAATCGACGTCATAGGTATCAATACTCGAGACTTGGATACCTTTACCATCCACCCAGAACTGGTGGAGGAACTAGCACCTTTGGTTCCGAAGACAAAGGTCTGTGTTGCTGAATCTGGCATCCAAGGACCCGAGGATTTTTTCCAATACCAAAGTAAAGTAGACTCAGTGCTCATTGGGACTTATTTTATGAAACAAGCGGACATTGCATCCGCCTTTTCGGGATTACTTAACAAATCCCTCATATAGAAATAGAAGCCACTCTGGGCTTCCATTCGTTCTAAAGTTTTTCCAATTTCTTTGATTCTATCCACTGGTAGATTTTAAATGGAAAGAATAGAAACCTATCAAAGAATCGAGTGAGTTGAAAGATAAGGGAAGGATATACAGACTCTGCGTCGGAACGGATTCCATTTACAATCTTTTTGGCAACCGTACTTGCTGCTTGGCTCGGAAAAGGAATAGGAACCTTTTCTCCGGCTGCATTGAAAAATTGAGTTCTAGTGGCAATCGGATAGACAACCATAATCTTCGAGTCGTGTTTCATCTCATACCGATACGCGCTCATAAACGAATGAACAGCAGCTTTTGTGGATGAATAAATCGCATAACCAGGCAAGGCCAAATGGCTCATAGCGGAGGCAGTCACAACAAAAAGAAATGGATTTTGTAAAGTCCGATTCAATTCGCAGACAGTAAAAATTGGTGAATATACGTTTGTTTTGTAAATTTTATCTATACGCATCCAATCTGATTTTTGGATCCTTTCATAATATGCGAAGCCTGCGTTCGCGATAAAAATATCGATCCCACCAATCAATCTTTCTGCTTCTTTGATCAAATGGCGTAGATTCGTTTCATCTGAGGTATCTGATTGGATGGGAATGACTTGATCATTGGACGGAATGCCTTCAATTTTCAAATCAGCGGCAAGAATTTTAACTCCTGTAAAACTCTGTAGCTGTGATAGTAATTCTTTCCCAATGCCAGATCCTGCGCCAGTGAGAACAATGCGTTTGTGATTGATATCCATTCGCACAATCTTTGGGCAAACTCTTGTTCTGCAAAGTACAATACTAACAGACTACCTGATTCCCATTTGGCTGAGAAATAAAAAATAGATGAACGAGTTTTGCTTTGGTTCAGATAGGAGGCAGAAATGGATCGGACATTCTGTTACCCGAAGCTTTCTGGATTTCTAGACTCAGAAGACAATTTACAATTTTAAATCAAAATTAGATTCTGGAGCAAGTTGTTATGAATCAAGACTCGAATCGTTTGGTTTGGAAGCTCACAGCTGCGATAGAAGCCCCCTTGTATCTTTTGATCTTCCCCTATTTTATCAATTTCTGTTTTTTCTCATCTACCTTGGATTCAGACTTGTTGCTCAAGTTATCCTTAGTTGGAACATTTTTGTCTCTGATTCCTCTAAGCTTAGGAATTGCGCTTCGGTTCAAGAGATTGAAATCATTGCTTAGGTTTTATGACATTGACGAAGTAGATAAACTCAGAAAAATCAAACGAAAATTTTTGGAGCACCCTCGATGGGAAGCTAAGGTCATCGTTGTTCGATGGATTGTTTCCATTTTCTCTTTTTCACTTGTATCATATTTACTTTTACCGATTCACCTTGAACAACTCTTAATGCTTCCCTATGCATGTTTGATGTTGGTTCCCATTATTTATCTATCTTTCTTTTTTCAGTCAGAGGTTTATTTATCTCCATTGCTGAAATCTAGAAAATTATCACAAATCTCTGTAGCAACGGACTCTTTACGACTTTTCGCAATCAGCCGCAGAAATTTGTTTACGATGCTTGCTGTCAGCATCTTACCTATTCTGACCTTTGCGTACTATTTTTATCTGATTTTTTTGACAAATTTTCAATCCACATACTGGATGATTCAACTACCATTAGTCTTTTCTTTGATGTTAGGTATCATTCTATACTCAAGTATAGTGGGTAGCAAGTCTATCAATGATGATATTGAGAACTTAAATGTAGCCATTGACTGGCTGTCCAAAGGTGAGTTGGTTGATAGAGTTCCACAACTTTCATCTAGCCATTTGAGTGTTACCATTGCTAAACTAAATACCTTTATTGATTCACTCAGTGGATACTTTAATACTGCAAAATCAGAAGCTCATCTTCTCTTAGAGATCTCAAAACAAATTTTAGACAGAGGCGATTTGATCCAAAGCCAGGTTTCCTCTGAAAAATCAAAATTGGAATCCACATCCACTTCCGTTACTGAAATCCAAAGCTCAGCGAAAACAACCTATGATCGGATTCTTTCGCAAACTACAAAAACCAATTATATCGCAGACGAGTTGACACTTGTTGATGACGAAATGAGTTTTTTATCAAAGAATGCTTCTGATTTGAATGCCTCCACTCTTCGGTCAATGGAGACTCTCGAAAGTGAGAGAAAGGCAATCACAAAGGCTCTTGAAAAAGTAGAAACCATGAATCGTATGGGCGATGAAATCCAATCTACCATTTCAATAGTCGAGGATATAGCAGATAGGGTCAATTTACTGTCGTTAAATGCATCTATCGAAGCTGCAAGGGCAGGCAATATGGGCAGGGGTTTTGCAGTAGTTGCACAAGAAGTGTCCCGTTTGGCAGACGAAACCGCAAAGAATATCGAAGAGATAAAAAAGGTAGTGAAGCTTTCTCAATCTGCATCAAGAGAAAGTTTGCAATCTATGAAAGAAATAGTTTATTCGAATGAAGAGGTGAAATCAAAGTTTGAAGAGATTTCGAAAGTAGTGCGCATGTTTGGTGAAATAAGTGAAAAGAATGCAAATAATTTGGCTACATTAAAGCATCTGCTTACCGATTTTCGGTCAGATGCGGAAAAGATCTCACATGAAATGAAGACACAAACAGAATTGACAAAGGTTTCAGAAAGCAACTTACACTCGCTATGGGAAAACCATTCTAGTATCTCGGCAACCTTCCAAGAGATTTCGGAGGAGGCTTTGCGTTTAAGTCAAGTTTCCGAATCCATGGAAAAGATCGTGGCTCAATTCCAATTCCATGGGGCAGAAGATTGAATCTCTCCCTTCTCATCGGAAAAAAAATATGTCGCATTCATTGCTTTCGAATCTTTTCTTTAAAAATGATTTGACTGCTTGCGGTACTTTCCAACAATGGAAAAACAGCCGATGTAGAGTAGCCGGGAGGCGAGCTAGCAAAGGCCAAAGAAGAT
>NZ_BFBB01000003.1:0-126714 GCF_003114855.1 Leptospira ryugenii
TTGCTTATTTCTGACCCTAATGCATACAAAGATCATAAACCAAGAAAGGTTACTAAAAAGCGTTACCCTTCTACTGCCGCTTAACCGTTACCTATCTCCTGAAGTCATACCAAAATATTTTATGAAAAAAATAATAATCTCCTTCCTGATCATTTCTTGCTTCTCTTTATATGGAAATGATGAATCAAAAGAAAATGAGATAAAAAATAATGAAAAAGATTTAAACAAAATCTATCTTAGGAGAAATTCTACCAATTACAGTGCCACTGAATAATATATCTATCGATCTTTGTTTCCATTTACCAATATTAATGATACAAACAATTTCAATTACAATACTTTCGGCTATCAGAGATTTATTAAAAATTCGAAATTGAGTTTAGAAACTAATTTCTTTGAAAACAAAAAAACTAGTATGGAGACTCAATCGTTACGTTTCATCCCTAGAAATGATCCATTCGTTTCTTATGGCAATTTAGGAACTTATTATAGAACTGAATCTAATTTTCTGATTCACTATCATTTCAGAGAAAACAGAATCTCTACTTTCGCCGGAATTCAACAAATAAAGAGTAATTTGTCTCAAAGTTCGACTTATTATTTCAATTATGATTTTAGTCAAAATTTCAAAGGAGTTACTTTCGGACTAAATCTTGAGACTCCTCGTATTTATAGTTTTTATTTAAATCTAGGCTTTAAACATTCAATGTTATATGGAAATATAAGTTTAAATTATTCTATAGTTGAAAATGCTAGATTGATTAACTTTTCCATTTATAAAGACAATGTTTTTACTAAATATTTTCTTAATGAATATAAAATTGCGTTGGGATATGAAATTAATGAATCTACTATTCTATCGATTGGTTTAATTGAACAATTTGCAAGAATTTCAGAAGATAGAAGTAAATTGCAAGGTTATTCAACCGAGCAAACGATTCAACTCAGGACTCTGTTTAATAGTTTTGTTTCTTTTGAATCATTTGCAAATACATTCATTTCTCTCTCTCGAACTTTTTAAACGGCGTATAACTGCGGCTGACACGCTCCGCTCGGGACTTGCGCCCTCACTCGGTCTGCGAAATGTTTCTATTGTATGACTCAGGACATAGGTAACACTTTCTGGTTTCTCATCCCCTAGAACACCTTTATAGGAGGGCTATGGGAATGCCTTGGAAAGAGAATCAGGTCGTGCATTTAAGATTAGAATTCGTTATGGCGAGCTTTGAGAAAGGTATCAATTTCACTAGAGCTCTGTGCAGAATATGATAAATCGATAAAGTGTGGATACAAATGGAAAGAAAGGTTTCTGACTGAGGGAAAGGCTGGGCTTCTCGACAAGAAGAGAATTCCTAAGAACTCGCCTAAGAAATTCCCAAGGATGTAGTTCTCGAGCTCATTAAGCTCAAGAACAATAAGAAGTTTTGGGGTTCAAAGAAGATACTAGAACTCTGCAAGAGCAAGATACTTATTCTATCTAGTTTGCTAATAATAAATTAGGTGTTAAAGACAAGGATTTTTTCTTGCTTATTTCAAACCCTACTGCATACAAAGATCATAAACCAAGAAAGATTACCAAAAAGCGTTACCCTTCTCACGCCGCTTAACCATGAAAGTTAGGTCTTTTCAGTAGGATTTATATCTTTAAAATGATTCAGAAAAAAATACCATTTACGATACGAAAAGCGAAAGAGGAAGATCTTAGCCAAATGCAAATTTTATTTGCTGATACAGTCAATACCATCTGTTCAAAGGATTATAGTCAAGATCAAATCAGCGCTTGGATTTCAGGGATCGAGAATAGAGAAAGGTGGATTCAGATCATTCAAAAACAAATTACATTGATTGCAGAGAATGGCGACCATTTGCTGGGTTTTGTATCATTTGCCAATCAAAATCATATAGATCTACTCTATGTACATAAAAACTACCAAAACTTTGGAATTGCCAAAACTTTATTTCTTGAAATTTTGAATGAATCAAATATTTCAAAACAAAAAAGGTTAACAGCTGATGTAAGCAAAACCGCAGCACCTTTTTTTCATAAAATGGGATTTAAGATTACATTAGAACAAAAGAACGATCGTAATGGAGTTGATTTAATAAATTATAAAATGGAGAAAACGATCGATTGATTTAGTAGCTAGGTTTAAGATAATAATGAAATTGCGCCGAACGCAAAGTTAGCTATCCTCATTCATGCTCAGAGGTATTGGATCCGTAGTAAAACGACTTCATTCTTTGCGAAGTGCTTACGATCTGATAAATAAATTAAATGGAATACACAACCTTTAAACCTCATAAAGATCTCTCATGGATCGTTGATTGCTATTGGACTCTACTGGTCCCAAAACAAGATAACCCAAAGAAGCAACGAATTATCCCCGATGGCTTCCTTGAAATGGCCTTCATTCTCGGCGATGACATAAAGCGCTATACTTCAACAAAAGATTATATTTTGCAACCAAGAGCTATGATCTTAGGCCAGACGATAGATCCTTTTTATATTGAGCCAACTGGCTATGTTGATACCTTTTCGATTCGTTTTATCCCCTATGGATTATCCCATCTATTCAACATAAAATTAAATTCGTTAGTAAATAAAGAGACTCCGCTTGACACTATACTTGGGGAAACCGAGGCGAAGGAATTGCAGGAACAAATTATCAATGCGAAAGACGCAGCCCAAAGAATTTCCCATATTGAATCATTCCTTCGAAAAAAACTATCAAATCCTCAAAAGATTGATTGCTTAGTCAAATCTACCCTTGATACAATTTTTGAAACACTAGGAAAGAAATCAATCCAGACCATCGTCGGAGATTCTCCTTCCTTGAGGAGAAAACTTGAACGGAAGTTCAAGAAAGAAATGGGATTGAGTCCAAAACAATATGGCAAGATCGTAAGATTTCAGGCTGCATTGAAAATGCTACTTAACCGGGAATCGGAAAACTTAACTGAGATTGCACATATGTTTGACTACTATGACCAAGCACATTTCATCAAAGACTTTAAAGATTTTACAAGTCTTAATCCGAAAGATTTTTTAAACAATGATGCGATGGCGCTTTCTTCCATTTTTTACAAATAATTTATATTGAATGTCGTTTTTTTACAATTTTATACAGAATAAAAATGGTATCCTTGATTCATGAAAAAATTTTCTTCCACTCTATTTCTACTTCTATCTATTTTCAGTTTAGCGCAATGCGGCAAAAAGGAGAATAAACAGATAAGCAATGTCGCTATATTTGAGATACCATCCAAGCAGATCGATAAATCTATTCAATTCTATGAAAACATTTTTGGAATCAAATTACTAAATGTGGAATTTGAAGGAATGAAAATGGCCATCTTTCCAACGGAAGACCAGCAAGTCACCGGAGTAATAATTGAAGCTGAAGGATATGAACCCTCCGCAAACGGAGTAACCATTTATTTAAATGCAGGAAAAAATTTGGAAAGGACGTTAGATCTCATCCCAAAAAATGGAGGAAAGATCCTAATCCCCAAAACTCCGCATGCTGACCAGAATGGATTTTTCGCAATTTTTCTCGACATTGATGGTAACAAATTAGGTTTGCACTCTTCCGATTAATCAACGTTTCCAGATACGAGGTGAGAGTATAAGCATGCATTTTCATCTGCAGAGGAGGCGAATTTTTGTTTCTGACTCTCCCAATGAACAAAACCCTGCTAATGAGAAAGTGTTGCTCCAAAGAAACAAAATGCTATTCGTATATAAAAAAAGTCTGATTTCTAATATTGTATCATATGATTTAAATTGATTCGATGACAATCTCTATGATGGTATTTTTTGTTACGCTTTGCTCCACCTACTTACAAAGGTGGAAAGATATAAATTCATAGAGAATTGCTACAATCATCTCAATGAAAACGGCATCATGGTATTTGTTACACTTTCATAAAAAGATAGTCGATATGGAAAAGGTACACAGCAGGAAATGGATACCTTTTTGACCACACATGGAATTACACTTTTTTTCTATGATGAAATATCTGTTCATTCTGAATTTCACAAATATGGCTTAGTTGAATGCAAGGAAATTCAGGAGCCAAAAATTACCTCAGAAAATAAGCCACCTGAAATTTTTTATTATATCATCTGCCAAAAGGTTCCAGCTTAAATTTCTTTTCATGTAGCCATTAAGATGGACGATAACATTGATAAACCCCGTTAACTCGGGACTGTCTTCGGGACCAAGTAGTAAGCTCCTCTTTTTCAAAACAGTCACTTTTGAAATTCTCATTGATCAAATGCAAGTCTGATTACACTTGAACCATGGGTGTTAGCAAACTAGAATTATTTAACAAAAAGCAAAATCGAATAGCCTCGTATGCAAAAGCACTAGGCCATCCTGCGCGTATTGCAATCCTTGAAACGATCATCAAGAAGAGATCCTGTATCTGTGGAGACTTGGTTGATGAGTTAAAACTGGCGCAAGCTACTGTTTCGCAACATCTAAAAGCTTTAAAAGAAGTAAATCTTATATCAGGTACGATCGAAGGACCTTCCGTATGTTATTGCATAAACGAAAAAGCTTGGAGCGAAATTTCTGATTATTTTGGCACTTTTTTCTCCAAACATGAAAAATCTACAAATTGCTGTTAAAATTTTGTTGATTCTATCGTAATATTACGATGAAATGGTCTCAATCATCATTTGGAGTCACATGAAACTTTCAGAAATTAAAAACTTACTTCCGAATTTAAATACACTTACCTTCAAGCTAGAAAATGGAAGCTCTGTTCCTTCTCATTTTCATATCACAGAGGTAGGCCTTCTCACTAAAGATTTCATTGATTGTGGTGGCACACTTCGAAAGGAAACCACAATTAATTTTCAGCTATGGAATTCTAATGATATAGAACATAGATTGGATTCGCAAAAGTTATTAAAGATTCTTCATTTAGCAGAAGAAAAATTGCCTTTAGGGGATGCGGAGATTGAAGTGGAATACCAACAAGATACCATTGGAAAGTATGACCTTACGTTTCGCGGTTCCTCCTTCCTTTTACAAAACAAAAACACTGCTTGTCTTGCTAGCAGTCAATGTGGCAATTCTGAAAAACAGGACTCGCAAGCAAAAGTCACGACCAAAAATTCCTGTTGCAATTGAAATGGACTTAGGAGCTCAGGAATCTCCCGAGGCCAATTGTAAGGCCTATGATTGCCTTTCCGTATGTAGGCATCTTACAAACGGTATGCTTTGGATTAAAGGATAGTTGTCATGGAAAAAAACTTTTATGATTTTATTGGTGGTGATTGGGGTAAATGGAAAGTTTTGAATACCTATCAGATAAAGGGCGAAGGATTGCCCTCGCCTTCCCATCTAAACATTGTTCCAAGCGATTTCGAAAAGGAGCAGTCTGGTATCTGGAGACTTAGAGGATTTACAAGCAATGTAAGGTATGCTAATAGAACGGAACTAAATGTACTATCTTCGATCCAAGCTCCCTTAGGTAGAGAGGATTCGAATTTTGCAGCACTCATCCCGATTAAAAAAAGCGAAACATGGTGGCAACTTTCCCAAGATGAAAGGAGACACATTTTTGAAGAGTCATCCCATCATACGGAAATTGGAATCAAATTCTTACCTCAAATTGCAAGAAAGCTCTTCCATTGTAGAGACATAGGTGAGCCATATGATTTTCTTACTTGGTTCGAATTTTCATCAGAAAATAGAAAAGATTTTGATCTGCTACTTGAATCATTGAGAGCTTCTGAAGAATGGGAATATGTAGAATCAGAAATGGAAATTCGCTTAGAAAGGATAGAATTCTAAAAATTTCAAAATCGCAAACAGCTTATTGTTATTCCAAATGTCTTTCATTTCCAACGTTCACAATGTACATTCGTTACATTTGTTATAACAATAAGGTATAATTTTATTTATTCCAAAACGTTCTTTTTTACTTTCATGAATAAAGATTGACTCAATCACGAACCCCTTCCTATATTTTCACCTATGGCACAAATCAACCCACATATCAATTTCAATGGAAATGCAGAAGAGGCCTTCCGATTTTACCAATCCGTTTTTGGTGGTAAGTTAAATCAGATTGTCAGACTTAAAGATCTCGCGGGGCCAGATTTTCCCATTCCGGATATTGATGCAGATAAGATTATGCACATCTCCCTACCGATTGGCAATTCTCTCCTCATAGGAAACGACGTACCTTCTTTTCTTGGTAAAGTCGATGAAAAGGAAAATAGATCAAAGATATCCGTGAGTACAGATAGCAAGGAAGAAGCAGATACTATTTTCCTTCGCTTAGCCAAAACGGGAACAGTGGAAGCAGAAATCGGTGATAGCCCATGGGGGACTTACTTTGGGATGCTCAGAGACCAATTCGGTATTGAGTGGATCATCGAATTCAATGCAAAGAAGACCTAGAAAGAAACTCATCCCTTTTTTTTCCTCTGATTGATACTCCATGAATTCCAAATACGATCCTGTTCCAGATGGCATACAAAAAAAACAATCTTCCGTTCTTTTTCAGGAACAAAAGCCTCCTGAGAAATTCCAGGACTTTGTACACTCCTATTGGGAATTGAAAACCGTTCACGATCTAGAAGAAGACTTCAAACTCCATGTCATTCCTGATGCTTGTGTCAATGCGCTTCTAAATCTAAGAAACCCTCTGATCTGTGCCTTTACCTACCGCCAAACAACCTATGTGGAGCTCAACCTTGGGAGATCCTTTCATTATGCTGGAATCCAATTTTTTCCTGGTGTTTGGCAGGGTGAAAAAAACGAAATTCAATTTGGTTTCGTAAATTCTGAGTACAAGGGAAAATTTCCACTCATCAAAACCGCAAAACAAATGATTGGTGTTGATTTTTTAGAATTCGCAAATCCACTGAACCAACTCGTAACCATCCTAATTCAAGATGGCATACTCAGACAGAATGTGGTTACCGAACGTATCCTCAATGACATAGAAGAGATTGAATCAGTCGAGGAAATGGCAGCAGCTGTCAATCTATCAACCCGACAATTGCAAAGAAAGCTCAAGGAATCTACTGGCTTTTCACCACACGACTTTCTTAAAATCTTAAGACTCCAACAAGCCTTTCGGAAAGACTACTTAGACTTTTACGTCGACCAATCCCACTTTATTAATCATTTTAAAAAAATTACAGGCTTTACTCCGAAAGAATACTTTAAGACCTTCCATGTCTGATTTATACAATACTCCCCCCTATTTTTTTGCTAAGCTCATTTCATAAAAGAAAGTAGCATGTAGGAGTATACAATATGCAAAAACCGAATGCAATCGGCTGGTTTGATATCTATGTAAATGATTTGGAAAGGGCAAGTAAGTTCTATCAAACGATTTGCCAACAGCAGTTAACTGACTTAGGCGATCCCACAGGGGAGACCAAAATGAAAATGTTTGTCGGAGCCATGGACAAATATGGAGCAAGTGGAGCTCTCGTGAAATCACAATTTGCAAAACCTGGCAATGGCGGAACTCTCGTTTATTTCTCTGTTGAGGATTGCGAATTAAGTGAAGCAAAAGTAAAAAAAGCAGGGGGAAAACTCATTCGACCTAAGTTCTCGATAGGAGAGTTTGGTTTTGTTACTCTTTGCGAAGACACGGAGGGTAACTTAATTGGTTTGAACTCTATGAAATAGTTTGACCAATGGTAGAGGGTAAGGATTTACTCTCTACCAAGTTTATTTCCTCAGATCTAATCTTATAGTATATTTAAAATCAATTCTGACCTCTTCCAATCGATTAAAAAAAATTCTGAAATACTAATAAATTTTTTTTAGACAATATATTAGTATATTATTTAATTCCAATGTGATATAAACTTCACAATATCCAGTTAGACCTCATATTTTCTTTACGAAAAAGAGTACACTTGGAAATTATGCAATATGCTCACTAAAAACTTCCTGCCTAAAACAATTCTAATGGTTCTCTCCACTACTCTGGCATTGTTTTGCAGTATTCCCAAAGGGAAAGAGGAAAGAATTCTTTATTTCCAAAAAGAATTCTCATCCATGCTCGAAGGAAAAGAAAATTTCAAAAGAGGCCAGTATCTCATCTCTTGGAAAGGAGAAACCTTCCAAGGTAGTTTCCCAGAAGGAAACCCAAACCAAAGCTTCCATATTGCCAGTGTGGGAAAATTATTTACCTTGAGCCTCGTAAAAATTTTGGAAGAAGAAAAACGACTTCGATTGACTGACCCCATCCACAAATACCTTTCTAAGGATGTGCTAGATTCCCTTTTTGTATTTGAGGGCAAGGATTACCAAAAGGAAGTTACGATTGAACAACTCCTAGACCATACCTCTGGAGTCGCTGACTATTTTGAAAGCAAAGGGATTGATGGAAGCGATTTTATGGAAGTGATCAAATCAAATCCGCAGAAAAGATTTTCACCATTGGAACTTATCGCCTACACTCAAAAAGAACAAAAGGCTGCCTTCCCTCCCGGAAAAGGATTTCTCTATTCTGACACGGGTTACATTCTACTTGGCTTAATCATTGAGTCAGTGGCAAAAGAATCCTATGAAATTGTTTTAGAAAAAAAGATTTTTCTACCTTTAGGAATGAAAGCTAGCTACATGTACAAACGCTCAAGGCCACTTGATGTTACGAAAGAGAATGATATTTCTCCTATTTTTCTCGGTGCAGTTGATGTCACTCAATTTGAAAGTGTGACAGCAGATTGGGCAGGTGGAGGCATAGTTTCGACTACAGGAGACCTTCTCCTCTTCCAGAAAGCACTTTGGCAAGGAAAACTCTTTCAGTCTGCAAAACCAATAGACTTTGCCGGCAAACAGGTATTCCACGATGGAATTTTCTATGGTCGTGGCTGGATGACGGTAGATTACGGCGACCTTTTCTTTCTCTTTAAAGGTACTCCTTTAATGCAAGGGCATTCGGGCATCCTATCTACACTCTGTTTTTATAATCCTGAGCTTGACCTACATGTGATCGCTAACTTTGGAGGCACTGAACAATTAGAAACAAGCTTTCGGTGGATGTTGCAGGTTGTGCAAATGGTTGAGAAAATGCAAAAACAATAAACTCCTTTGAAAACTTATGGCAAACCGTAACGTTTTAAGACCATATTTATAAAGAAAAGATTCTAATAGCCAAAAGAGCCTTGTGTTGGAAAGTTTTCTAAATGAATCCTCGTGATAAGATCCTCATCATCAATGGACACCCTGACCCAGAGAGCTATAACAAAGCATTAGCCTTAGCTTATGAAAAAGGTGCTTTGGCAACGGGTGCAGAAGTTCGCAGTATCCATCTTCACCAACTCAAATTCCAAGTTGTTCTCTCCTATGGCTATCGCAAACGAACGGAGCTCGAACCTGATCTGCAGAAGGCGCAAGACTCCATCCTTTGGGCAAATCATATTGTCTGGTTCTACCCTGTATGGTGGGGCAGTCTTCCGGCCCTCCTCAAAGGATTCATTGACCGCGTTTTCTTACCAGGATTTGCCTTCAAAAAAAGAGAGAACTCTTTGTTTTGGGATAAGCTACTTGTGGGCAAGTCGGCTCATATCATTTCAACGATGGACCAACCAACTTGGTACTATTGGTTGGTGTACCGAGCCCCAAGCCACCGAGCTATGAAATTATTAACACTAGAATTCTCTGGGATCCGTCCAGTAAAGATCACAAGCATTGGACCCATTCGGCTCTCAAAGGATAGCTTTCGCAAAAAACATTTAGATCGCATGGAATCCTTTGGCAGAAAGAGAAAGTAAGCATTAGTGTCGTGCACGGCAAAGGATGAAAATTTTACTTTCCTCAATACTCATGCGCGGAAATAAGCTGGAAGGATTGTTTGTGGTCCTCTATTGGACTTGCCTGGCAGTCTTTCTCGGTGGAATCATAGGTTCTTTGTCAGCTGGCTTTTTGTTTAGCCTTGGAAAGGTAAACTCGATACGGGAATCAAATCCAAATTTGATTTTTTTTCTCCCTATTGCTGGGGTGTTCATCGTCTTTTTGTTTGAGAAATACGGCCAATCTCTCCAAAAAGGGACAGATCTTATCATCACAGAATTCCACAGTCCAAACAAAAAACTTCCCTTTCGGTTTGTACCTTTTGTCTGGCTCGGCACCCTTTTAACTCACCTATTTGGAGGATCCTCCGGTCGGGAGGGCACAGCGGTCCAAATGGGAGCCGCTACCGCTGACCAAATGTATCACCTTCTCACTCCCAAAAAACCTGAGCTTAGACGATTGTTTCTAGCCATTGGGGTATCTGCTGGATTTGGTTCTGTCTTTGGAACTCCCTTAGCAGGAATGGTATTTGCCATGGAATTGTTTTCGCGGGGAATTGCGATCACAAGGTCACTATATCCTTGTTTGGTGTCATCTATTACTGCTGACCTTATCTGTAGATTGTATGGAGTTCACCATACAAACTTTCCTAATCTTCCCTCTATCTCACTAAATCCTTTTTCGATACTCCAAGTCGCAATTGTTGGTATGCTCTTTGGCGTTTGTGCATTCTCCTATACTTTTGTGATGGATGGATTTCAAAAAGTCTTTCAGCCAATAAAAGACCAGCCTTATAAAAAAGCATTTGTTCTCTGCATCCTTTTGCTCGGCCTCTGCCTTATCATAGATGGACGGATGTATCTTGGACTAGGTATCAGTACAATTGAAAATTCATTTAATATGGGTATGGGTCCTTTTGATTTTTTTTGGAAACTTCTTTTCACTGCCATAACTCTTTCAGCTGGTCTAAAAGGCGGCGAGGTCACACCTCTATTTTTTATTGGAGCATGCCTTGGCAATGCACTATTTGCACTCTTTGATTTACCTCTCTCACTTTTGGCCGGACTAGGTATGATTTCTGTTTTTATAGGAGCAAGTAACACACCTTTAGCGGGCATAGTCATGGGTATCGAATTGTTTGGGACAGGCATCAGCATTCCGCTCGCCATATCTGTCATATTTGCTTACCTTTCCAGTGGAGAAAAAGGTATCTACCACAGCCAAACAATTGACTCTCCAAAACATATATTTTACAGTAAGTCAAATCAAAACGAGATCAAGGATCCAGAACAAACCTAATCAATTTACCATTTACTTCAACGGAACTAAATTGAAAGTAGTCACATATCCAATCGAATGCCCTTTTTTCATAGAAAAATAAATGAGTTTGGTCATCTTTATAATACCATTTTTGAAAATCCATTCCTTCTTCAAACAGTGAAGTCATAAAAAATAATTGGGCTTTCTCTTTTAACAAACTTTTCATCCTGAAAAATTCATCGCGCGGCTTACGAAAGTGTTCTATGACTTCACTAGCCACTAAAAAATCGTAGCGTTGTTCCAATGCTTTCGTTTCTGGAAAAAAATAAGGATCATAGCTCCACATTTGATATCCTTTTTTTTGCAATAAGTGGGAAGCAATGGGTACCGTACCACAGCCGAAGTCTAGTCCTATCTCATTTTGACCAGTATGTAAACAAACATAGTCTATGAGTGGTTTTAAAAAGTTTTGGTATCCCAGGTCATCCAATCGATTGTTGTGTTCCAGATATCTCGTTTTCTCCTGTATTTGACTCGGATGATAGATTGGATCCATAAATACAGAATAACAGCCATTACATTTCAAATATGATCTCAATCGATTCTTAAAAAATTGTTCCGAACTATTTCCACAAAGCGGACAAAGATTTGAAACTATCTGATTTACCATAAATGAAAAAATTAATTCTTGAATTGCAAGGTCAAATGAAGAGAAATGAAATTATAGGACAAAAATTTCAGAGGTAACAGTGTCGGAAAGCGAAAATAGTGAGAAAATAATCAGCCCAATTATTTTACAGGATGTGGAATGCCCAGTTTGCCATTACAAAGAGGTAAAGAATTATTCACTGAAATCCAAAACACTTCCCATTCGGCACAATATCTTTGAAGTCCCTGTCTATGATGAAAACCCAAAGTATACCTATGTAGATTTTAATGAGTTACAATTCACAGTATGCCCTGTTTGTTTTTTCAACGGTGCCAATCGCAGTGACTTTCATTTCCATGGAAGTTTGGGTGAGAAACATTCTACGACTGACAAAAAGGTAGTGAACTATTGGGCCGCAAATTACAAACAAATCAAAACACAGTTCAATCAGAAAGAGCTGTCACCTGATGCCTTCCAACACCCAAGAAGCGAGGATGCCATAATCCTCAGCGTAAATCTCGCCATCTACAAAAGTACAATTGAAATCCATGCAAAGGTTCCTTTCACTCTGATCAAACGCGCTCACCGCTACATCCGTCTTTTTTGTTTGAGGCAAAAATACAATCTAGCAGCCGATACAATTCTCTTAAAGAAAGCGATTGAAGATTTGGAAGAGGTGTTTCGGCTCTCTGATTTTCCAGAAAAAATTTATGAATTTGAAGTTCTTTATTTGATTATAGTTTGCTCACTCAAAGTTGGTGATGAAGCAAAGGCTGCCGATTATATTAAGGTCTTAGACGTAACGCGTGCTGAAATTGCCCAAGAGGCCAAAACAAATCCGCGTGCTCCCCTAACGGATGTAACAAAATGGAATACCAAGGCAAAGGAGTTATGGCAGAATAGACATGACCCGAAAGTATGGGATCTTATCCAATGATTGGCAGTTTAAGAGGCAAATTACTTCGTTTAGATCTGGACTCGATTTTAATTGAAGTATCGGGCGTTGGTTATGAAGTACTGATTCCGTTTCCCTTACACCTCCAGCTAAGAGAAGAGGTCGGCAAAGAAGTGTTTATCCATACATACCATTCCATAACGGACCGATCGCAAAAACTCTTTGGATTTACATCCAACCAAGATAGAGAACTCTTTAAGCTAATGAAATCATTACATGGTATAGGAGAACTTACGGCACTCAAGATTTTATCTTTTTTCCAAGCCGATGATCTCTATAAAATTGCCAATGAGGATGATAAAAAAAGTCTGGAAAAAATCCCTAAAGTAAAGGGAAAAACGTCTGAAAAAATTCTTTTTGAGATCAAACAAAACCTGAAGAAGCTAGAATCATTCATTCATAGTACTGAACGAACGGTAGGCACAAATTTAGTTCAATCCGACCTAGCTGTTTTAGCTCTTCAACAACTGGGTTATGATGAAAAAACTGCTTCCAAAGAAGTGGAATCCATCCGTAAATCTCAGCCAAGTTTAGAAGCCGGGGAAATCGTTCGTTTGGTCATCACAAAGTAAACTAAAACATTCGAACAATTTTCCATTCCTTTTTCACCTTACGAAAGATTGGATTTATGAGATAACGAGTGTTTTTTTGATTTTCTGAAAAGTGAAATTTAAGTTCTGCTTCATCCATACTCTCAAAGTAAAAATCTATTTTGATTTCATTTGCTGTTTCAAATACCTGTTGAACAGTAAGATTTCCCTGTGAAGCCTTCCGCTGATCTAACAGCTCCTGGTTAAAAAAATAAGTAGCAAAGTATCCGTTCTTTTCTCCTAGATCCTTTAAAACTTCTTGGTAGTTCAAATACCCTTTTGCATCAATAAAAAGACCTAAATTTGGATCTACATGTTTGGGCAAATGTTCTAAATTTCCATGGCAGATGTCCGTAAGCAATTCCTCTAAGACAAAAATGATCCCCTTCCGGTCTTCTGCATTGCCCTCTTGCCCATAGTGGACTCCTTCATTGATTTTGATTTTACAATCATTTGGCTTGCCCACGTGTTTTGTTTGGATAGCCTGACAATGAAAGAGATAAAAAAAGAATATAAAAATAAAGTAATGCATAGATTACATTGTTTTTTCTAGAATGTCTTCCAATCGGTCACCGTTGATCAATTCTACTGCGCCATCTCTTTGTGATAAAACCTTTCTCGCCGCTTCTGTTAAATCAAAATTTCCGATGATAAATGCTTTTTCCGCTCCATTCTCTTCCATCTGCTGGAGTAAATCACGGATAAAAACATCTGAAACTTTTGCATCTTTCCATTTTCTCACTCGAAAGATTGCCCTTTCATTCACATTGTCTTTAGAAGAACAAAGGTAATTGACTCCATCGCCTTCTGAGTTTGCCATTTCTTTTGTTACGCGATAGCCAAATTTTAAAATCATCCTTGTTGCTTGGTTTTTAAATTGTGTGCCAGGCATACTGATAAATTTTTCAAATTTATCTTCTCCAATGAGATCCAGTTTCTTTGCTAGTTTATTTCCCTGCTCATCCACAAGTCCTTTGATATTAAAGGGTTTTGATGAACGCATTCCACTCAGTTCAAAGTACCTTGAATTAGGAAATAAAGTCACGGACAATAAGTTCAATTCTCGCTTCAGATCATACTCAATGGAAAGGGTATCTATATTTCCCATGCCGCGTTCTAATTTAAACTTAAGATTTGCAAGCGCAATGACCTCGGGGTCGTCCAAGCGATTTGCTTCTGCTTCGATCAATGGTTCAGAAGCATCTTCATACTTTCCCATATATGTACAGATCATAGAAAAATGAATGTTGCTTTCAATGATCTCACTCTGCCATCCATCTAATTTTGCCATTTCCAAACACAATCTAGCATTCTTCAAAGCATCAGGAAAATTTTGCATGAGAACAGCTTCAGTCATGAGAAATTGAAAGATTGTATATCTTACATATTCATCATCAATTGAATCCACAATTTGGTTTGCAATTTGGATGGCTTCTTTGTGTTTGTTTTCTCTCGAAAGAGAAAGAGCGTATAAAAATCCACAGACGGGAGATTTTTCTAATTTAAAAGCCTTTTCAAAGTATTCCCGCTCTTTACCAAGCCCTGTTACCCCTGATATCACTCCTCTCGCAATGTGATATATGGAATAATTCATTTTTTCTTCGGGTAGTCTTGCAAAGAAATTGTCGGCGATCTTGAACTCTTTCTGGCCAAGTGCCATAAATCCTAAACGCATACAGGCGGTAGGATTGGATCTATCATGTTGTATGGTGTCCAAATAGTGAAAAAATGATTCTTCGTAAAAATCTTTTTGGTAATAAATATCTGCAACTCTATTGGAAACACTTACGGGATCAATATCCTTCGTATAACGAGCATTTTTTTTGATTATCTCGAGATGTTTTGCTTCATTCATTGGATCATTTTCCATTGAATAAATTTTTGCCATCACATAATGCCCGTAAGGATTATGGTGGTCTTCTTCCAATTTATCTCTTACTATCGCCCGAGCATCTAAAAAGTTTCCCATAGCTGCAAGTGTTAGGGCTTTGCTATATCCATCTCTTTTTTGTGTGATGATAAAGGTAACGAGAAAACCAAGAATGATCACTCCTGCCCCAACTAAAATGAAAAATACCAATGTCTCTGACTTCCCTAACCTTAATAATCGTTTGTAAAAATGAGGAACAAGAAGAAGATGTCCCTGAAGTGAAATCGCTTTCCTATATCTCGTTTGCTTGGAAAATCTTGATAAGGGACCGACTCTTTTCCCTTGTCTATGGAGTCTCGGGAATGGTCCTGTCTGGCTTCTTTTTTCTGGCGATTCGTGTCCACATCCATCTTTACGGCGGTCTCTCTATTTCTAATATCGTTTCCTTTGACCAAACTCCCCAGATTCTTTTCTATTCCAGTTTTTTCGGGCTTTCTTGCCTAGTTCTATTTCAATGTGTAGAGCGCTTAGGTGACATCGGGGTGATGATGGCGGTCGGAGGGAACCGTTGGGGCTGCATTTGGCTCCAAAGCCTAGTTCTAGTCCTCCTAGTGATCCCTGCCTCTGTCCTTGGTTTTTTCCTGTCCCAAATAGTCGCTCCCCCCGCTACCTGGACACTCAGCTCGGAGATTTACAGCTTTTTTTTAGGGACCGCCATACTCATCCTGCTCTGTTTTGGGGTGTCCATCCCGAGCATTGGCCTCACTACTTTTGTGGATCCCTACCGCGCAATCCGGAGACAAAGGTAATGTTACTTCGCGTACACAGACTGAGCAAACTCTTTGGAAACGACAAAGCTGTGGATTCAATTTCCTTTGATGTCAACCAAGGCGACTATGTGGCCATCATAGGACCCTCGGGCTCAGGTAAAACCACTCTACTATCGCTTCTCACTGGCATGTTATCTCCCACGGAAGGGGATATTTTATATGACAACCGTAGGCTGAGCCAAATCACCAAACGCGAGCTATATGAACTGAGGGCTAGAGAATTAGGATTGGTATTTCAGTTTTCCGAACTAGTGGGAAATTTGAGCATTCGAGACAATATTTTGCTGCCTGGTTTATTCACTCGAAAGTTTTCGAATGCAGAGTACCAAAGAAAGTGTGACTATTTATTGGAGCACCTTCTACTCAGCAATTTCCAAAACAAACTGCCAAGAGAACTTTCCGGTGGACAGATCCAAAAGACAGCGATCGCAAGATCCTTGATCAATGAACCTTCCATACTCTTTGCTGACGAACCATCTGGTGACCTGGATCCCGAAAATAGCCTCCTTGTCCAAAACCTGTTAAACGAATTCAACAAAAGAAATCTATCCATTATTTTGGTGACTCATGATATGCAACTTGCTTATGATGCCCAAACCATTTATGAAATGAAGCAGGGCAAATTCGACCAAGTCGTAAAAGGAATATGAGCACCTCTCTTTCCATAGGCATCGATATAGGTGGTGGCTCGATTAAGTCTGGTTTATACGATTTCACTGGGAAAGAAATTTCAACGACCGTTGTCGAAACTCCGAAAGATGTTCGAACTGATGAGTTTCTTAATTGTTTAGATAAGGCAATTGAACCATTTTCTAAGTCACCAAACTTAAAAGGCATTGGGGTTGGCTCTCCTGGTCCTTTGGACAACGAGAACGGTATCCTTTTGGAGAGTGCCAATTTACACTATCTGAAGGATGTACCTATCACAAATTACCTTTCCTCCCAATGGAAACTACCCATCTTCTATGAAAATGATGCCAACTGTGCTGCATTAGGTGAAGCTAAATTTGGGAAATACCACTTTGCCAGTTCACATCTCGTGCTTACCTTAGGTACGGGACTAGGCGGTGGGTTTGTAGAAGATGGCATTCTATTTCGAGGATACCATGGCAACGGAATTGAAATCGGGCATACAACCGCTGTGATCGATGGTGCACTCTGCGGCTGTGGCCAAAGAGGTTGCCAGGAAGCCTACTTTTCGACAAAGGGTTTTTTAAATCGATACTTGGAACGAACCTCACGACAACTGAGAGATGCAGAGGACTTTTTTTCTTTGGTCAAAGGATCAGATCCCGATGCAGTCCAGATTCTGGATTTTGGAATTGTAACTATGGCAGAGTGCATACGGTCAGCCATCCATATGTTGAATCCAGAAGCTGTTGTTTTGGTTGGTGGTATTACCAAGGCCTGGGATCTCTTCGGGGACAAATTGGAGGCGAAGGTGCGAGAACGTATTTTTCCCGTTTTGAATGATAGATTGATCTTTGGAAAAGGAGAAAATTTAGCTGGAAGCCTTGGCGCCGCCAGTTTAGTATTTAGTAACGCATGACAAGCCCAGAAAATTGTATCTTTTGTAAAATCATTGCCAATGAAATTCCATCCAAAAAAGTTTTTGAAGATGAGGCGCTCTTTGCATTTCATGATATTTCACCCGTTGCTCCTTTGCATATCTTGATCATACCTAAGAAACATATAACAAGCCTGAATGAGTTACTCCATGAAGACATTGACCTCATGGGTCAAATTGTTCTTAGAGCGAGTCTCTTAGCTAAGGAGTTCGGTATTTCTGATCATGGCTATAGATTGGTAAACAATTGTGGCGAGTTTGGCGGACAAACTGTTCACCATATTCACTTTCATCTTTTGGGTGGCAGACACCTTACCTGGCCTCCAGGTTAAACTAGGAAAATGTAAAATGAAAAAATGGATTCTTGGCGCAGGGATTTCAGTATTTGCACTCTTTATCTTATTCAAAAATTTCGATATACATGAATTCGATCGATTAAAAGGAAAAATTGAATGGTCTTACTTGTTTTTAATTTTCCTTTCTAATCTTTGGGCATTTATACCTTTCTCTCTCCGGTGGTATTACTTACTTGATAAGAAGCTAAGCTTCTACAACGCATTTGTATCTGCTGTCATTTGCTTTGGAATGAATATGGTATTACCGGCTAGAGGTGGAGATGTTTTAAGAATCCTGATAGCTAAAAGAGATGCCAACTTAACCGTACCAAACGTACTTTCAAAACTATTTTTAGAAAAAATTATGGATCTCACAATGGTTGTCATCATTGGAGTGATAGCGATGATCTATCTTGGATTAGGAGAAGAAAAAAATCTTGGTTTGGTTTTTCTATCAAGTATAATATTGATAGGAATTTTTGTCGTTTTAATTGCAGTAAGATATTTTCTATCTCCAATTAGGCGTATACTCGGAAAAACTTTTGCTCTTATCAAACAAGAGCACTTTTACCAAGACAAATTGGATTCACACTTAGTGGAATTTAGTGCATTCCTAAGAGGAACCTATTTGTTAAAACCAGCACTTTTAACTATCCCAACTTGGTTGCTTGGTTATGCGATTTCTTATTGGTTAACTACAAAAATGATCTCCATCGAAGTGAATTATTTAGAGATATTGCTTTTGATGTTTATGGGAGCCATGGGTGTGGCCGTACCTTCCGCTCCCTCTGGCATAGGTGTGTTCCATGCCTCTATCATATCAGGCTTCCTTCTATTAGGAAGGGAGGCAGGAGAAGGGTTGGTTTTTGCGACCGTTACACACTTGATTCAATTTGTCGTGTTAACTTCTCTAGCTGTAATCTTTTACCTCGCTTGGACCATAGTCGCTAAAGACTCCATTCCTAAGACAAATGATCCAAACCAGTAAACCTTTCGTATCTACGAAAGGGCTTTGATTACGTCAGCAGGTGCTTGGACGAGTTCTACTAAAACTCCTTCACTGGACAAAGGAAATTCTTCATTTCCTTTTGGGTGGATAAAACATACATCATATCCTGCTGCACCTTTTCGAATCCCACCAGGAGTAAAGCGAACACCCTGTGCTGTAAGCCATTCCACAGCCTTTGCTAAATCATCAATCCACAAACCAATGTGGTTGAGTTTAGGATCGTGCACCTTGGGGCTTTTGTTGGGGTCGATAGGCTGCATCAAATCGATTTCTACTTTAAAGGGACCATTCCCCATAGAAAGAATGTCTTCATCTACGTTTTCTTTTTCACTTTTGTAATCAGAGACCTTTGTAAGGCCCATAACATCAACCCAGAATTTGGAAAGTTTATCTTTGGACTCTCCTCCGATAGCAACTTGCTGGATACCTAATACTTTGAATGGACGGGACATTGATTCTTCTCTCCTATATTGTTTTTGAATGAATTCGTAATTCTTGCGCCAATGTCTTTGGAGACTGCTTTAGTGAACACTATTTTTTTAAGAAGAGATGATTGACATTTACAATATTCTTTTCAATTTTTCAGAAAAAAATAAATTCGTGTTATGTGCAGAATTTTACTCCTGAGTATCATTTTTTTTTCACACTGCTCTAATGAAAAATATGTCCTACGCGAACCACAAAATGGAATAAGTCCTGGAGCAGTTGCATTTGGATTATTTATCTTTACTTCTCAAGAAAGCCAATCAAAACAATCATTCCAAATCCAAGAAATTAACCACTTTAGTACTGTATTTACCAATCTCTCAAAAACCAAAAATACCGATTTCCCATTTACACGAGGTGAAACAAAAATTGAAAAGAAAATTGACAATGTTAAGATTTTATCAAGTAGCAATACCATACTCAAAAAAGAAGGTAGGAATGTTTTTTTTCTAATATCCGATTTAGATACTACCAATGAATATACACTACGATCTGTTAGCTATTCCTATACCATTTCAATTTTTAATCAAAATGGTACAACATCAGATCGCACCTATTTTGTCACACTACCCATGGATATAGAATTAAATAAAAAACTCTTGAATTTTACAGTAATGCCAAACTCCATTCACTACCGTGGAATTTTTGGCATACATGAAACGATTGATATGCCAGGAATCCCTAGACTCCGAATAGGCGAGACCAAAAAAGGAATTTTACAAACTGGTGAAGAAATCTTAAAATGTTCAGGAAACCAAAGATTCCAGAAACAATTTTTTGGTGATCATGAAATGACCTTCCGAGGCGGGGAGAAACATTTCTATCAATTATTAAAAGAAAGCCATCCATCAGGCTACTGGAGTCAATTCAGCAGAGTATCAGAGTGAGATATGAAGCAAACTACTGAAATAAGCTGAATATTTTTAAGAAGTAGACGGATTAGATGTTTTTTAGATTGGGAAATAAACTTACTTGAGATTTAATTGAAGAGTATCCTAGTTAAAACATCATTATCTTTATCATCTTTTTCATATATAATCTTCAAAGAGTTAAATTCACGTCCTCAGAGTGGCGTTAGTCCAAAAGTAAACTACAGTTAGTCTAGTTTCTGAGAGCTTTATGCGATCCTCAAATTGAAGTTTTCGATTTTTTCGGTATAAAAAATTCACTTCTTTTAAGTTACAAGAAATGTATTGACCAGATTTTTCCATGTATAAAGGTTAGGTTATGGTAAATGAGAAACTAACATCATACGCCAAAAAAGTAGTTATTTTAACTATTTTTTTGGCTCAAACTTTTAGCTGCGAGAAAAAAGACCAATACAATGACGCTGACTTCTTTACAGGTCTCCTTTTGTATAATCTTGCATTAGACCCCGTTTGTTCGTCTTTTACACCAGAAACCGCGGTAACCCTTTCAAATAATGAAAGCAATGGGGTCCCAGATTATTATGGAGATATCAGCGCCACTGCTTCCGTTCCGCCTGGTAAGCAATGCTATTATAAATTTACGCCTACCTCTGCTGGCATTTATGTATTCAGCGCCTTTGGTTCAGGCACGGGATCATTTAGTTCTACGAGCACTAGCAAAGGTATTTACCATCTAGGTCTAGTAGGGAAGACACCTACAAAGATACCAAGCACAACATCCTTTTTTGATGATGAAAATTTATTTACAAATGTGCCAGCTAGTTATCCATCCGAAACTACTGTCGTTACTGACCCGCAGTTTTATCAGTCAGCTAACTCCACGCGCTTTATTATCGCTGACGGAACGAATTGCACTTCCAATTGCAAGATTGGATTAAAGATCGTAAAACGAGAAAGGGTGGCATCAGCCAATATAAGCTGTAGCGGAACGGACTCAAAGTCAATCAACACCGTGAGGTTTGATGAAACTGGAGTTTCAATTAGCTCTATTGGCACACCTTGTTATATGCTATTTGTTTCTCCGAGAAGCACAATTATGCAGTTAACACAAACGCGAACTGACTCAGGTGTGACCACCCCAACTATGACTCTATCTGTTTCTAATGCAGTTACCAATACCGCGAGCACTTTTACGTCCGCCACCTCTACTACGAGTACCACTGCGGCCACTTTGAATGGTCTTGTCACTCCAGCTGGCTCCGGCAGATATATTGAAACAAGATTCTCCCCTACTCCAACTGGCTTTGCCTATAGGATTACAAATAGCTATTAGTAATTTCATTGCTGACGAGCTCAAAGGTTCCACTCTTGGGCTTGTTGCATCCTGATATTTTGAATGATTTTTAAATAATCTGTGATTTTAGGAGAAAACTAAGGAGTGTGAAATCGATATTCTCAGGATTCATATCTAACTTTTCACCTCCAAGCCTTTTTCATCGACGATTTTGGTAAAGTTCTTCCAAAAGAAACAATAGCTTTTAACATCACGAGCATGACTAAATTATCGCAGTAAATGAATCGTAAAATAATTTGATTGTATTTATACTTATCTAAGCTCATTGAGCATCCGCTAAGGAAGATTTTAAACCTTTTCAGATTCGAATTACTTTAAATGAAGAAGTTCTATTTCATTTTCTAACGAACATTAGTC
Source organism: Leptospira ryugenii (assembly GCF_003114855.1). Classification (NCBI taxonomy): domain Bacteria; kingdom Pseudomonadati; phylum Spirochaetota; class Leptospiria; order Leptospirales; family Leptospiraceae; genus Leptospira; species Leptospira ryugenii. Next base: position 21,911 of record NZ_BFBB01000003.1, read on the forward strand.
CAATAATCTAAATCAATCTTAATCTGAATTTTTAACATCATCGTTTTTCTTTTTTTACTTTCGTATCCCTTCTGTTAATCATTCCTTCGAAAATCAACGATTAGTTCAAATCGATTTAAAATCGGTGAGAACTTTGGCTTGTTATTACATTTTTAGGATTAATGAACATAGCGGAAATTTCTATATTTGAATTGAGGCCGTTTTTAAAAATTTTCGGTCTAAACTGCTATTAGTTGACATTTTTCTCGCAATATTTCAATCTAAACTATGGGTAAAACATTAGCATCCGTTCAAACACATCATTTTTTCATTTTTACGGTTTTGTTTGCGATTTTCTCTGGCTGCAATCAGCCCGAGAAAAATAATAATGAAGATATCGCACTTATTGCTTTTTTAACTCCCATCTTGCTAAGACCAGAATGCTCCTCTTTCTCACCACAATCTGCTCCTACAATAACTTCCAATACTAGCGGTTCCTTTCAATTCATTCCGCCAAATTCCTCCGGCACAATTGCTGCAAGGGTTCCTGCTGGGAAGCAATGTTATTTTAAATTTGTGGCACCTACTTCTGATACATACCTCATTAACACGAGAAATGAATACAATGTCCTTTATCATATTGGTCTCGCAAACAAAAACCAAACGAATTTGCCTGCAAAATCATCTTCATTTGATAGTGAGAATATATTCATAAATTTAGGATCTTCTACCGATTTTAATGACTATGTTTTCTATCAAAAGGCTAATTCATACAGAATCATCCTTGCCGATGCTACTAACTGCACCTCTAATTGCTTAATTACCTTTGGAATAACAAAAAATACATCGCGAGATGCCTGCACGTCTACGAGAGGTTCACAGCAAATTCCTTCTTCCGCAGTGATTCGTTTCGATGAAACTGGCGTTTCTATTCCGACTCTCTCGAGCTTCAGCACATTTGATTGTTATTACCTATTCGTCTCACCTCTAGAAACAATCTCTCAACTTAATCAGACAAACACCTACACTGGTGGAACGTCGGTGTCAATGGTGTTGTCTGTTTCGTCCCCCGTTACCTCTACAACAACAACATTTGTAAGTTCAGCTACCAATACAAGTGCCACAACGGCCACTATTTCAAATTTAACTACTTCGGCAGGACAGGGGCGCTATGTGAAAGGAGCCTATTCAAATTCTAACGCGAATGACTTTTCATTTAGACTATCGAATAGCTATTGATACTCTTCGAATTGATCGTTTGCCTGCAAAATAAGTGAAAGATGAATCTTTTTGCCATCGGATATCTCGCCTCAATCTTGAAACCTAGGAAAATATAAGATTAAAAAAGAGAGACAATATCTTGCATTGATGATTCTTACTTATAGTTAAAGGTATTAAATGAAATAGCCTGCTGACGTTTTTTCGGACATATTTCTATGCAGCTTTTAATTCAAATTCCTCAGGACTCACATAACGTAGAAATGAATGTGATCTCTGTCTATTATAAAAAACATCTATGTAATTGAAAATTGTATGTTCTGCATCATTCCGATTTAGAAACACATTGAATTCGATTTCTCTTTTTGATGTAGAAAAGAAGGATTCCGCAACGGCGGTATCCTGGATTTGTTCGCGATGCGCCCTCTGTTGCGCTTTGAGTCTCTGTTGGCCAGCATAAGCCTCTTCAATAAACGTTAGGTTCTCTGCTGTAGTGAGTATACGCCAGAACTCATCATGGTGGTTCTTTCCGAAGGTTCCATACTCTACTTCTCCAACAAGGAAGTAGTTCTTATTATCCCACTTGAAATTAGATCCATCGCCTGAACTTGCCCACTGTTGGTAGGCTCGCGCTTGTCGGGCATTCGAATACGCACTCTGGGTTTCATAGGTGATACCTTTACCTTCTTCTCTTGGATCGTATTGTTTTTTGAACTCCACGTCCATGGCTTTGTATGCCATGCTCACCATTGCTCCCAGTTCTCCACCGGTTAGGTTGGAGGACATGATCGCATTGGTGTCCGTTAGGTTTTTGGTTCGCCTCGAATTCGTTAGATAAAGGATGCTTCCGTCTATTAATCGACCACGCTCTCAGCTGCAATCTTTGCGATGTTATTTGGTAGGAAAAGTAGTTCGTTCTAAGCAAAGGATTTCGCTTCGATCCCTGGCACGGAAGTGATTTTACTACATAAGTCAAACTATTTTTTGATCAGACTAGTCCTGCTATGTTAAATAAACTATTTTCTACGTTTGGCGAAGAGTCTTTGTCTCGAGAGATTCTTTTCACGAATAAAAAATCGCTTACCTAATAGGCGCCGATCTGATATCTAGCGCAATATTTTTGTTTTTGCGTATTACAAAACCTCACCTACATATCAGGCATTGGCGGATGTTCTGGATCATAACGATTTCTAATATATAATAAATCGTATCCGCCATTATCCATAATTTTAAATTCATTTCCTTCCTGAGCAAAGATGATACCTACCCACATTACTTCCCTTTTTTTGTCATAAATCACTAAAGTAAACTTCATTTGTGCATGATAATTCTGAGCGATCAATGGTGTCTCCAATTGAATCTGGATGATATATTCACCAGTTTTCAAATCTTCACTAACCCAAAATAGAGTGCACACTTTCCTATCTTGGTCTCTTAGACGTTCCTTTTCCCTGTTGTACTTTTTACATTCCTCGATATCTTTTTTCCAAACGCTCTTAAATTCCTCCATGGATTCGGTTTTGACTCCGCTGCGGGCATAGTCATCTTGTGCAGAAGGGTAGAATTCTTCCTCTGAATAGAATGTCATTATTTCATCGATGTTTTTTTCAATGATTGCTTGCTTAAATCTAAGGACCGTCGGAAGTATTTTCTTTTTGGTGTATTCGACAGCATCAATTCCTATTAAATCAAGACTCTCGATTTCTCTACTTTTGCTCGTATCTAAATAAACATTTTTCGCAATTTGTGTAATATTCCTATATTTCCTGGCAGTTTTCTTCTCCGCCATAGTTCCAATTACGACAACTCCAAATATTAAGATAAACTTTGCTAAATTCATGATGGTTTCTTAAGTAGGTTCCTTTTTGAGCGCTCATTGGGCGCGGCAATCTGATTCAAAAAATAAATCGGATCTATCGCATAAATAGGAGTTTTTCCAGGATTGTTCATGTTTAGAAAATACCCGTGCGATGGTTTAGTACTGCCGCTATCTACTCCAAAGTGAGCATGATTACCCGTTGAGTAACCCGTTGTGGATATTTGACCTAATGTAGCACCGCCCTTTATGGTTGTTTTGTACTTTCCTGTTTCTTCATCAATCACGCTACTTAAATCTTTTAAATGTTTAAATCTCAACGTATAAACTTGATTTCCAACCTTGTATTGTCCACTAACAGAATTTCCATCGCCAGATAATTCACTCATAGGTGTATCTAATAATTCTTGATAGGTTTTATTTTTACCAGGATTATTCGAATAATCGGCATCTGCCATTTCTTTTGTATACGGAACAGCCTTGTCTTTATTATTCTCATCCTTTATAAAAGTATATAAAACCTCCTTGTCTATCATTTTAGTTTTCCCTTTTTCTATGATAGGATTACCTGCATCATCTGTTGCTTTGACTTTAACAATTGTCTTCCAAATCCCAACGTCTTTATCTACCGTTATAAAATTCCCATCTGCGTCCTTTTTATTAGTAGTTATCTTTGTTGTCCGGGATTGCCCTTTTGTTACTGTAATGTTTTCCAAATCAACTGGAGAATAAAATTCATCTCCACCCAACATATCATTTCCAAAGTGAACTGGCGTAACATCCCGAGGTCCGAATGCTGAGTTTATATGAATTTTACCATCTTTACCAGGTTTTACAGGTGCAAATACCCCATCAGCCAAAGTAAAGTATTCCTGATATTTGAATTTGAAAGTAGATTTACCATCCTTTCCTATTGTTTCTTCAAGTTCTGTGATAACTTGAGAGCCTTTTGAATCATCAAGTATTTTATATTTTTTGATAGTAACTCCATTTAATGTCAGCTCACTATCAGGCTTTAATTTCCTTAATTTAATTTTGTTTACTAAAGTTTGCTCCTTTGTACCGTGTTTTCTAGAATAAGGAGCATTCATTGTCGTATCTTCATCCCCACCAATTCCTGTATGGTCATGGTCTTCTTCGTCTCTGGTTAAGACATACCCAAGCCCTCCTAACACATTCTCCCCTTCCTTCTTCCTCGCCTCAGCTGCCTTCGCTCTTTGCTCCTGGTCTTCAGCTAAGGCTGCCTTTTCTGCAGCTGTAAGTTGACTATAATTTCCTTCTGCGGCTTTCTTTTTACCAGTCTCCAGCAGTGCCTGCTTTTGTTTCTTGAGTAAAGCAGATCCCTCATAATCATAATCCATTTCCAGTGAGGAACTAAAGCCTCATAGAAAACAATTCTCGATTTAACTCATAGATAATTATCTCTGACGATGGTGCGAGCAAAAAGATAAAAAATATATAACCAAAACACAATACTTGGTAACGAGATGTATATATCTGGTAATCTTCTTTTTAACTCTGTCCAGTCAAACATTACAACTAAGATTGTGTCAAACCAACGGTATAAATGAGGGTGTGAAGGTAAAATTATCAGAGAATATATATATATTGCCGCGAATGTTCCAAGTACCTTCATTTCAGTCTTCATGTATTGTAATTACTCGAAGACATCGGCTAAGTAGACTTTTTATCTCCCTTCATCCGACTAAAACTTTCTAAAATTCACTCACTCTCTTCTTTGGATAAGCTTGGGATAAAGAAAATCGGATACAAAAGCAAAAAGAGATTCGGAATCCACCAAGAAAGATCAAAATCTTGCCGCAATGCCCAAAAGGAAATCGCCTGCAATCCAGAACAGAATGTCAGTGTAAGGGACACCAAGGCCCAAGATTTCCAAACAGGCCTATCTTTTCGATACAACCAAAGGCTCCTGAGTCCAGTAAAGGAGATCATAAGATCTAAAGGTAAAAATGACCAATTCCATGCACTTAGAATGGGGTTTTCGTAATCCTTAAATAAATATTCATTGGGGATCACCCCAAGCAATGTGATGATCCAATAGATGATAAATCCGATGTCAACAACTAGAAAGAAATATCGAAGTCTTTGCATATCATTTATTGGACAGAAACAAACTATGTTACTTTCACATTTTCTCATCTCGCATAAAAAAATCCGCAAGACAAAGAAACTCATTCACAAAATTTGAGAACCTATGAAAGAGACCTATGTAAAAGAGAACTTTTGGAAAAAGGTCAAAGAGGTCGGCGGCAAAGTTCCTTTTTTGCGAGATGCCATTGCACTTTACTATTGTCTTTTAGATGAAAGTACATCCCTAACGGCCAAGGCATCCATTGCCTTTGCTCTCGCCTATTTCATCTTACCCATCGACGCAATTCCCGATCTATTTTTAGTCTTGGGGTTTACTGATGACGCCACAATCATCGCCTCCACCATATATATGTTACAGACACAACTGAAACCCATTCATTATGAAAAGGCAGATGCATTTATGAAACCTGATGGAACCTAAACAAAGCCATTTCGATTCACATCTTTGGTCTCTGTACCAGAACATCGAAGAGGATGAAAAAGACCCCTGGAAACAGATTTTATTTTCATTACTTGTCAAACAAGCAGAACCCATCCTGATCGAGAGTGAGCATATCATCTCTGCTTCTGCTCTTTGGTCATACCTGAGTGTATGGAAAGAGGTCTTTCGCAATGCTGGATTGAAAGAAGGAGGAAAGATCTACATCTCTTTACCTCCATCCCCGCTTTGGGTAATTGCCATCATTACCTGTCTTTGGGAAAAGATCAGTGTGGATTTGGTTCCGGAGGCAATGGTTGGTGGCTTTGGCTTTCCGAATGATTCGGTGCTCTTATCTGAAGGAGACCAGAGCCATTTTACAATCCATAGAGACTATACACTCTCCCAAAGGAAACCTTGCCAACCAAAGGAAGATCCTGTAAGAAAACAGAGCATAGGATTTATACATGGGGACAAAGCTAAAAAGACGGAAATAATTGAGGCACCTGCTCTTCTTTCGCTACTCAAAAAAATACCAGCCTCCTACCAAAGAAACATCCGCATCCAGACCTTAGATTGGAATACCCCAACTGGTTTTGTCTTGGACTTCGTATCATCCTTCTTCAGCCGTTCCGAACTCTTTTTTCCAAATAAGTCACAAACAGTACAGAATGTACTAAAGCTAACAGAAAACTATGATGGTTTGCGTAGGGTATGGTTTGCAAAAAAAGAAGCTGAACAAATGGAAAAGGATGTCCTTACCGCACCTAAAACCCTGATCCATTGTCTTCCCGAAGATTGGGGAGAAATGGACCTAGCCTTGCTTTTGGATGGTGATTTTACGTTTCCCGAGAAAGGTAATCTTGTCAGAAATGATTATGGAATCAGAAAACTCTTGTTTTAGATCCTCCACTTGTTCTTTCAGATTTTCGATGGCTTCCAAAATTTCGTCCGCATGAGACAAACCAATTTCCTTAAAGATGTATTCTTTATCTGCGTACAAACTGTCCAGCTGTGCTTCCATTAAGGCTAAATCGTTAGATTGGTTATCTGCTGCAAAAATATCAACACTGCTTTCCACTCGGAGCATTTCACGAATCGGTTTCGTAAGAAATTCCTGGATTTCTGCAAGTTCTCCGTCGTGCAATAAAGGCTCAATGGCAATCAAGATAAACGTTGTAAGGGAAGCTCTCCCTACCAAATTAGGATCGGCCTGGCCCATCAAAAAGTTCTGGTATTGGATCTGCACATTCATTTGCTTCCAAAGCGACTTGAGCTCGATGTATTTAAAAAAAACAAGTGAGGTAAGCTCCGCCTCAACCTCAACATCATTTACGGTTTGCAAGAATTTATCTATGGTGTCTTGTATCCAAGTTTTGGTTGAGGCGTAATCTTCATCCGAAACAGAGTAATCCTCTTTCCAAGATTGTAGATTGATCTGAATGTCATCACGGAACTTCGGATCATTTAAGACTTCATTGATCGTTTTGACGTCGGCTTTGAGAATTAATTCCATTTCACAAACACCCAGTTGTTAGGACGAGCAGGACCTCGATAAAGGTGGATTTTGACAGGGGTCGGTTTCATTTTGTAAGTGAAGGTATAAGGAAAGATCATATCCATCTTCCTTTCCTCTACTCCACGTTTGAAACTACCATAAAAAATTTGGTTATTTGTACAAGGCGCGACGTCAATGAAGAAGTTTTTGCCAATGACAGAATCTCGGTCCACATTGGCCTTTGTCGCCTCATATTCGTTAAAGGCCTTAATATTCCCCTTGTCGTCTAAACTAATGATACCAAAATCTAAATCATCCAATTCTTTCGCGGTGAATGTTTGTATCTTTTGTATCAGTTCATCGCTTACAAAACGCATATCCGATTTGGCAAACAACTCAGCTTGTTTTTGGACTTTTTGGACTAATTGGTCTGACATTATTTCATTTCTCCCGAATGCGATTTTTATCTATGAATACATTTTTGATATCAGAGATAGTAATTTCCTTGCTGGGGACTTTTTTGTATCTTTCTTTGATGCCATACAATCGCACCAACTCTTGTTCGAGCTGTTTGAATTGCCCTACGATTTCTTTAGGATCTGAAGTTCCCAATCCTTTCTCCAATTGCAACTTTTCATCGTAAAGATAGATCAATTGGTTTTCAAAGCTTTCGATTAGCTCTTCCATATTCGCTTTTTAGACTAAGTCTGAACCAAAAATGTTTTCTTTTTGACTAAAAAAGTAGAATCCCATTTACTCCTTGGAAAACACAGCCATGACACATCGCCTCAACCCCAAACGACTTTGGAATATAGCAAACAGAAAAGAACGATTGCATCCTGATCTCTCTCGTTTGGCTCCCTCTGCCAAGGCTCTACAAGAGTATTTGCAAAAAGACAAACCATCTCTCCTGTATGGGATAGATACTGGCTTCGGCCCCCATGCGTTTTTGAACAATGAAGACCGCTTAGAAAACCAAAGATCTCTGGTGTATCACTTAACAGTCGTTTCTAGTAAAGAATTTCTAAAATTGGAAGAAGCAAGAGCCGTTTTAGCCGCAAGGATTTCAGTCCTTGGTCTTGGGGCGAGTGCGGTAGACCCCTCTCTCTGCAATATCCTTCTGGATTTACTAGAAAAAGATTGTATCCCCAAAATTCCTCTCCGTGGCTCCCTGTCTGCATCGGGCGATTTGATCCCACTTAGTTCCATAGCTCTTGCCCTTATGGGAGAGAACGAATGGATCGGACAGAATGCACACATGGGACCAAGCCTAGCCAATCAAAAGAAGTCTGCCATCCAGGGACTTCCCAGAGTCCTCCAGGCAAAGGAAGCCCTTTCCATCACCAACGGAACAAGTTTCACTACTGCACTTTTAGCCTTACAATCAGAAACCATCCGACTGCTACTCGAAGAAATTCTTTCTTTTTTAGAGATATTGTTCTCATTTCACCCTGTTTTTCCCGATGCCTTCCTCCCTGAGTACCACAAAACCAAGGAGTTCCCAGGCCCAATTTATGTGGCCGAAAGGTTGTATGCTAAAGCAAAACAAAACCCAAAACAAAAAAAAGTGGGAAGTAAAATTCAAGACATCTATTCCGTACGATGTATCCCCCAAATATTGGGCTCACTCTTCGATGAGGTGAGAGAGATCCAAAACCTTGTGGAAAAAGAGCTCAATTCTGTCTCCGACAATCCAATTTACATCCATTCAGAAAATCGTTTTGCGGAAGGAGGCAATTTCTATGCTTCGCACGTAAGCTTTGCTGCTGACCGTCTACAGAATGTCATTGCAGTTTTAGCAACTTGGTTAGAGAGATTTATGCAATACTTACAAAACCCCCAGGAAAACGGCCAATTTACACTCTCTCTTTCGCCGGAACCTGGAAGGTATGCTGGCCTTTCCGGATTGGCATTGTTAAGTACTCACCTAACTTCTGAAATACGAAGGGATAGTATGCCAGGGAGTGTCCAATCTCTCGCTACGAATGGAGGAAACCAAGACATTGTACCTATGGGTGCCATCTCCATCTACCGAAACCGCCGCACCATTGACGATTTGATTCATCTCGCTGCGATTTTTTCCTACCATATCTTCCAAGCGGGCTCTCTTGTGTCCCAGGAGATGAGCCAGGTGTCTGCCTTTTCCAAAAATCGTATGTTGAAAGAGGACAGGGATCTAAGGGAGGAGATCAATCTTTGCCTTTGCCATTACAATTCTTTGCTTTATCCCGAGAGAATGGGTAAAAATTGAAACCATTCCTTTCTCTTACCTGTCAAATGATTAGAAGTATTTTTTTTTGAGGTTAATCATTCATGTCATCATTTGTAGATGCTTCCTTTCTATCTCGCCTTGGACAAATCACAGAAAGCCAAGCCAATGAAGAGAATTTCGGAATTGTAAAAGTGGATGATAGCGGCAAAATTCTGATTTACAATCAGTTCGAATCAAACCTCGCAAACGTTCCCATCGAAAAGGCTGTCGGGAAAAACTTTTTTACAGACATTGCCATCTGTACGAACAATCGACTGTTCTACGGTAAATTTAGAGAAGGCGTAGCAAAGGGCCAATTGGATGTCTCATTTAGCTATGTATTTACTTACAAAATGAAGCCTACAAATGTTCAAATACACCTCTACCATGACCCCTCCTCTAAAACCTATTGGATCTTTGTGAAGCCTAAATGACCTAATGTTCCTGCACAAAAAAGTCGGAGGCGTCTTGGTAGCCTCTGGCGATCAAATCGCGCGCCTGCTCCTTTTTAAAATTCAAAAAACTCCCTAAACCGAGAAACTCTCTCGGTGCTATCGTTTTAATTTTTATATTTTCGAATTTGATCTGAAACGAACGCAAAAAATATTCAATCGCTGATTTTGGTTGGCTCAATTCCTTTTGGAACTCAATGCCCTGCTCAATGTTTTTATAAGAACCCAAAAGGTACAACTCATACAATCTTTCTAGAGCTTCCGTCTTATTTTTAGGAAGTAACATCCGAGTATCACGTCCCACGGGTGAAAGCAATATGACCAATATCTCTTCTGCTCCTTCTGTAATTGCCGGCAAGATGGGGGTATTTGCCATAACACCTCCATCCCAGTATGGCGTACCATTAACCAAAGACCAAGGGAAAAACAAAGGAATGGCACTTGATGCTAAAATATGTTCTTTCTTTAGATCAGGATTTCTAAAAAACTCCAATTCCGCACTGAGAATATTCACGGCAGAAATGATGACTCGTATCTCGGAGTGGTTCAATTTCGTAAAATCTAACTTTTGTTCTAAGAGCTTTCGCAAAGGAGTGGTATCCGCAAGAGGTGCATAAGATTTCCGAAAAAGCTCTGTAAAAATTCTGTTTAGTGAGTATCTCATCACCTTTCCTTGGTTAAGGTCTAACCAAAGATTGATGAGTTCTTGGCTCTTCATTCCAGATCCAATCGCACAGGCATTGATGGCACCTACAGAGGTTCCACAAATGATATCTGGTTTCCATTTCCTTTCTTCCAATGCCCGAAAGACACCTGCTTGGTAGGCACCTCGAGCACCTCCCCCTGATAGAACCAATGCTCTTTTTTTCATGTTATTGTACCGTTTTTAAAAAAATCCTACGACTCACTTGCAATCTAGTCTTCCACCACTTTTCTTCCAAACTTTGGATGACCACTCCTCTCGTACTGGATGCATGTGCAAATTGTTCGTTGCCCAGAGCCAATCCTACATGAGTGATCTTAGAAGTATTGGGAGAGGCAGAAAAAAACACTAAATCTCCGGGACCGATTTGGGCACGAGAAATACTACTTCCGATTTGAGATTGGTCCCGCGCGCCTCTCGGGATCAATCTGATTGGCACATCTATCCCTCGGTCAACAAGAACTGATCTCGTAAATCCAGAACAATCCGTACCGGATTTACTTGTCCCACCGTAAACGTACTTTGTGCCTATCCAAGTAGAGACAATTTGTTTGAGACGGGATACAGATAAATCTCGCCAATCTTTTGTTTGGTTGGGACTGGGAGTTTCTACGATCCCTAAATCCTCTGCCGTCCAGTTTAACCTTGGTCTTTCTCTCAATTCCAATACAGAATAATCGGCAAGCGTTTCATCTATGTTTCTTTGCTTTGCTGTCCAGTCTTGGGAAGGCAAAGACTTAGCCAGTTGCTTGTATGAGTTCAAACTGAGAAGAAAGGTTTCTCTCTCTTGACGAGAAAGGTTTAGCCCTAATTTTGTTTCTAAACTGCGTAGATTCTTTTCAAAGGCAATGTCATTTGTGCTGAGGCTCTGTTCTGTGAGGTGTTTCCAAAGCAAGGGAACTGTGCTTTCGGTATAAACTTTCTTTGCCCTTGCTAAAATCACAAATCGTACGGCTGTCAATGTGCTCAATCCATCATAGTTTCGCTGGAAAGCTCCATTGAATATCATATCCCGAAGGTCAGTGGCAAGACTTGCTTTCTCTGCCTCTGAAATAGCCATGATCAAATAAGGGTATTCATCACTTTTTACTTTAGCCCCGCGCAAACTCGGCAGAAGGTCTTCCACCATTTCAAAGGGGATGCCCATCTCTCTTGCTTTGCTTACAAAAAGAACAGCTCTTGCAAAGTCCTTCGGGCTCATCTCTTCCATCATGGCCCAAGGCAAGAGGATCTTTGTGTCTTCTTTGAATTCTGGTCGGTTTGCCTTATCCCCTAAAACCTTTCTGATTTCCGATTTTAAAAGAAGGGCTTGTTGTTTCTGGTAGGCCTCGAAAACCAGTGGATCTATGTTTTGCGCCTGAAGGCCCACGGAAACAAAGAGAACCATTGCTGCAAAATAAAACTTCATTCTCTGGAGATAACCAAAGAACAATCGCTTTGTAAAGAAAGTATTTACGAGCTTTCTCCTTTAAAATTTTACTCTTGGGAACTTTGCCATTCTCTACTAGGGTCTAATCCAGGTATGAGACAGAGCCTATTCATTCTTTCCTTCTGCTTTTTATTACCATCCTGTTTTTTATTCCGAAGTATCGAGAAACCCAGCAAACAGGTACAATTCGACCAATCCAACCCGCAGGCAGTAAAACTTCATTGGCTAGGACATGCAAGCCTCGTCATACAAATCTATGATAAATGGATCATAACGGATCCCAACTTTTCCGAATCCTTAGGTCTTGTGGTAAAACGCTACATCGCAAGCCCACTAGAAAGCACTCAATTACCAAAGTTTGATGCGGTTTTGATTTCCCATTCCCACTTTGATCACCTGGACAAAGATAGTTTACAACAAATTCCTCTCTCCGGAAAGTTATATGTTCCCAAAGGAGCAGGTATCTATATCCCTTCCCGTTGGGATGCCCGAAAGAAGGAAATGGTTCCATGGCAAATGGATGCACAAAATGATCTAGAGATCACAGCTGTGCCAGCAAGGCATTTCGGAGGGCGATGGTTATTTGACAATCTCTGGGACGGAGAACCTTACACAGGCTATGTGATCAAATACAAAGATGTAACCATCTACTTTGCAGGGGATACAGGTTACCAAAAAAAAGAATTCGAAGAAATCGGAAAACGATTTTCCATTGATATTGCACTTCTACCTGTGGGACCAAGCAAAGGCCCTGGAAACCCAGTCCACATCAATCCAGAAGAGGCAGTGGATACATTTTTAGATCTAAATGCAAAATACATGATCCCCATGCATTTCGGTACTTTCTATCGATCCATGGAATCCGAACTTCCACACATACAAGAAGTTTTAGCACCTCTTGGCAAAAAGGCCATCATACTTTCGATAGGTGACACTTACTCGTTCAAAGGTGATTGACAAAGAGAATCTTCTTTTTTCCCTAGATGTAACTATCTATGTCTGAAAAAATTGTTATCATTGGTGCAGGAGGTCTCACGGGCCGAGAACTCCTCAAATTGATTGCCAAACACCCACATTTTGAAGTGGTAATGATCACTTCGAACCAAGTCACTGGAAAAAGCTTACAAGAAGTATTCCCACAAGAAAGTTTCACCCAAAACCTTAGATTTGTTTCTCATGAGGCTGACATTCCCAAAGGTGCAACTGTGGTCTTGGCAACTCCCAACGAAGCCTCTCTCACGATGGCTCCCCGCCTTTTGCAAGCAGGCCACAAGGTCATCGATCTTTCGGGAACCTTTCGGATCCACGACCAATCTTTATTTGAAAGTGCCTACGGATTTGCCCATACACATTTTCATCTGATGAAAGACGTTGTATTCGGTATCCCCGAAATGTTTCGTTCTCAGATCAAAGGTGCCTCATTTGTCTCCAACCCTGGTTGCTTTTCTACATCTGCCATCCTACCCATTTTTTTGCTGGGCAAGCTCAGGTCAAAGGTCCAAGGAACCATCATCATTGATGCAAAATCTGGTGTGAGCGGCGCCGGTGGGCGAACCGAAGAGATTACATTTGCCTATACCAACGTGTATGAAAACTTTCGGGCATACAAAGTTTTGAAGCACCAACACGAACCTGAAATTTCTGAATACATCCAAACCAATTCACCGAAAGAGATTTCTATCGTGTTCACTCCCCATCTTCTCCCTCTCTACCGAGGCATCCTCACAAGCATCTACATCCCCATTGACCCAAGCGTCTCAGATGAAGAAATAGAATCATGTTTCGAAAACGCCACTCAGGGAGAGCCTTTTTTACGATTCAAAAAACTTCCGGAGGACATTGAGTTACGCTTTGTACAGAATTCCAATTATTTGGATTTTGCATTTCGCAAAAAGGGAAATATCCTGACCATCGTTTCCGCTTTGGACAATTTGATGAAAGGAGCTGCTGGGCAAGCCTTACAAAATCTAAACCTAATGCACTCACTCGAGGAAACGATTGGTTTACAAAGATAGGGAGGATGTTCTATTTGTTAGTGCATTTTCTGGAGAGATTGATCGCTTATCTTCATCTCTATCATTAGCTGAGATAAAGGTATTGGGCATTGGGAATCTAAATGCCGCATTATCTTTGTTTGTTTACTTACAATCAAATCCACATACCAAACATGTTTTCTTTTTGGGTTCAGGCGGCTCCTACCCTTGGTCAGATTACAAGACTGGTGCTCTCGTCCAGTCCAATGAATTCTACCAAATAGAGACTGCAGGTCTTTCTGGTTTTGGAAAACAATTGCCCACCGAACCCATACATTTCCTGAAGAGTCAGTCTACCCTTCCTCAACTCCGGTCCAATTGCCCAAGTCTCATTACTCTACAAGATGTAAACCATGCCTGGAAGGAAAAGCTTGCTCTCTGCGAGATCGAGAACCTAGAGTGCTATGGTATCGCAAAAGTTTGCAAACAGTTTGGTATTTCCTTTACCGCCTTTTTTGCCATTACGAACGAAGTAGGCCCCAATGGCTCGGTAGAATGGCAAAAAAATTGGCGTGAATTATCAAATCAACTGCAAGACAAAGTCCTAACTTTTTTCACCTAATACAGATTTTACGGCAGGTTCTGATAAAACACGATCTATCCATAATTGTACGTTTGTAGGAACCTCCAATTCCATATAAGAGATATTATTGATAAAAGGAGCGTACATGATTTCCATAAATCCAAACTGTTCCTCGAAAAAATACTTTCTACTTTGGAAAAAGGAGTCTAGAGAATCTAAATGTCTGCCCACACGTTTTGTGGATTCTTTCATTCGGTTTAGATCCCATTTTTCTTCTTTGATGAACTTCTTCGCAAAGTAGACGAAACTTGCGGGGATGGTAAATTCTGTTTCCGCTTGGCAGGCATATTGAGTGAGGAGTGCCCGTTCTTTCATGCCGATCGGAATGAGAGGTTTGGTATCTGGAAATTTCTCTTCCACATAACGCATAATGGCATAAGACTCACATAAAATCCAATCTCCGTCTTTCAAAACAGGTACTTTACCATGAGGGTTGATCTCAATAAATGGTTTTTTGCGGTTTTCTAATTTTTCCAAGGCGACAGGGAGGATTTCAAAGGGAATCTCCTTCCAAACAAAATAGATACGAACTCTTTGCGAATAGGTTGAATTTGGATGGGAATACAGTTGTAACATGTTGGTTAAAGGATCCTATCATTTCCTATTCTGTCAAAATAAAACAGAATACGGCAATCCAAAGATTCCTTCCGATTTGCAGATCTCAATAGCATAGCGGTCAGTCATACCGGCAACGTAATCACAGATGATGCGGTAACGCCCATCTTCTTCTTCTCTTTCTCGATAGGAAAGTGGGATCTTCTCAGGATGTTTCAAAAAATATTGGAACAGAAGATGGATTATTTCTTTTCCCTGGTCGCTCATTTTCGAGACCGTGGGGTGCCTGTACAGATTCTCAAATAAAAAAGATTTCAACTCTTTTCGGTATTCATTCATCTCTTTTGAGAAACTCACCAATGGGATTTTGTTTCGGTAGGCAACTCGAACATCTTCTGGACTGAGGATGTTGTGCTTTTCTAGGTTGGCATGTGTATTGGTCAATAAATCAGATATCAATTCATTTAAGATGGCTCTATACGTCGTCCTGAGAATGATCTCTTCTTTTTCATTTGGGTATTTTTCTTTCACCACCAAGTAATTTTGTTTCCAAATTCGCACATCCAACAAACTTTCTGGTTTTAGTAAACCTTTCTCCAAACCGTCTTCTATATCATGCGAGGAATACGCTATCTCATCGGAATGATCCACTATCTGTGCCTCCAAACTCGGACCATTTTCTTTTCTTTCTTCATTGGCGGAACTTTTTGCGTAGTCACCTCCATGTTTCATGATACCCTGCAATGTCGCATAACATAAATTAAGTCCAGAAAAACCAGGATACTTACGTTCCAACTTTTGGACAACACGAAGAGATTGTTTGTTATGTTCAAATCCGCCAAAACCTCGCATAATGTCTGCTAATGCGTCTTGGCCGGCATGACCAAAGGGAGAGTGGCCTAAATCATGGGCAAGAGCAATGGCTTCTGTGAGGTCATCATTTAAACCCAGGGCCTTTGCCAATGTTCTGGAAACACCAGCTACTTCCAGAGTATGGGTCAACCGATTCCGGTAGTGGTCTCCCACCGAATAGACAAACACTTGGGTTTTGTATTCTAATCGTTTGAAGGCTTGGGAATGGACAATTCGGTCTTTGTCCCTTTGGAATGGCAATCGGTATGGATGGTCTTCTTCAGGAAATTCTCTTTTCTGGGAGAGTGAACTCCGCTCTGCATAGGGGGCCAAAATTTCCTCATCTTTCTCAAGTTCCCTCTTCCCTTTTAACATAAATTCTCTTTCCTTTTTCTTCCAAATCGTAAATACAGTCTATTATACCGCATGGACTTTTTACAAACCCTTGTCTCTCTTTTCACAGACTATGGATACTTCGCAGTCTTTTCTGTTCTCATCCTTTGCGGTTTCGGCCTTCCCGTTCCTGAGGACATCTCGCTTACCGCTGGGGGCGTAATCTCTGGTTTGGGCCATACCAACGTCCATGTGATGTTTCTCGTAGGCATGGCGGGTGTGCTCCTGGGTGATGGGTTTGTCTTTCTCTTGGGGAGAGTGTATGGCGAGAGGGCCCTTAAACTACCGGTTCTCCGCACTGTCCTACACCCAGAACGGTTTGAAAAGGTACAAGAAAAGTTCAAAAAGTATGGCAAATGGGTTGTTTTCTTTGGAAGGTTTATGCCTGGCCTACGGATGCCCATTTTTTTCACTGCCGGCACCTCAGGGCAGATTTCTTTCTTTCGCTTTGTTCTGACAGATGGATTTGCAGCTTTGATTTCAGTTCCCATTTGGGTGTATTTGGGCTATTACTTTGCCCATAACTTTGACGAACTGATGTCCTATGTTCGCCGAGGCCAGACCATCATACTTGTTTTGGTGGCATTGGCTCTCCTTGGCTTTGGAATCTTTTTTTATTGGAAACAAAAGAAAGAATCACCATCTTAGCGCTATCTTACATGACACGATTTCTCTTGTTTTTCTCCTTGGGGCTCTTTTGTTCCTGCACAAATTATTCAACGACTAGCTCTGTGCAGATCCCCCCTATCCTTGTCTCCGCGACCAAAAATACAAACGGAACCTTTAATGTCAATGTTCGGGCCACCAATCCAGAGCTCATCTTTTCTGGTTACCGTCTCTACCTGGCCACTACTGAAAATGATGCACGGAATTCGGGGGATTTGAACGCAGGAGCTGATTGTACGCTTTCTGCTGGGTCTTTGGTGGTGCTCCCTGTCCAACCAAGGGATTATGTCTTCTTAATTGACCCATCCGAGAACACAATAGCCGCCGGTTCAGGAATTGATTGCAAATTTAAGGTCCAGGGAAATACTGGCAATTTCATTGCGGTCCGCGCCCTGAGCCTTTCCATCCAAGTCCAATCCGGAAGCAGCACCATCCAAGTTTCTGGCCCCTCAAATGCCATCCAATTGCCTTAGACGTAAAACTTACTTGCAATTTAGACATACACCTGTAATCTTTTCCCCGAACATGGGGAAAAAGTGTTAATTTTTAGAGTATTTCTAAATTTTTTCAGAACATTCCCGTAGTTCACCCTACAAATATAAGAAGGATCTTGGATCCTAAAAACAAAATGGATGGTAATTCAATGTTGCAAATGAAAAGATTCGGAACCCTGGCTCTAGTTGCGGCCCTCTCTTTCGCGCTAGTTGCTTGCGGTAAATCGAGAACCGTAAAAATTTCTGCCTCTGAGGTAGAACGATCCAAAACTCCAGCAAAACTTCCTGCTGAGATCGAAAAACTATGGAAGAACCGACATAACGAGGCAGACCTACGACAGGCCCTTGTTTCACTAGAACAGTTCGCAAATGAGAACCCTCAGTTCTCAGACGTAAAAGTTCTCCTTTGCCGAGGAAATTACCTAATGGGTGATGGACACCTCTGGCTCAAGCTAACTGGCGATGCAGATGCAGACGCAGCAGTCAAAGCAGAATCTATTAAATTTTACGATGCAGCGGTAGGCTGGTGTGAAGCCGCCCTAGCACTCAATCCAAAGTTCCGTGACAAAGTAGTCAAGGACGGTATCGAAGTTGAGAAAGCATTGGATACCCTCGGTCCAGAAGACATTGATGCCCTCTATTGGAGATATGCATCACTAGGAAAATGGTCCCGTTTATCTGGATTTACAACTTTGTTAGCTAACAGAAGTAAGTTCACAGCTATGATAAACCGTGTTAAAGAATTAGAAAAAGACATGGGCAAAGAATACTTTTACGCAGCTACCCTTCGCTACGATGCAGCTAGCAACGCTCTCTCTCCTACTGGAGACAAAAAGTTAGCAGACAAGTATTTTGAAGAAGCCATCAAAAGACACCCTAACTACTTTGCAGTCCGAGTACTCTATGCAGAAAGCCGTTTAAAAGGTGATGAAGCAAAATTTAAGTCTCAACTTGATTACGTAATCAAAGGAAATCCAAAGTCTCTTCCAGAGCTAGAACCTGACCAAATCGTTGAGCAAAGAAAAGCTAAAAAACTCTTAGAAGATATCTAATCCCAGGAGATTATATGTTTCGTACACCTGTAAAATTCATCGCAGGTGCAATGTTTGCCTTCACAATCAGTGGAGGCATTTTTGCACAAACAACCGTTAAAGTTGCAACCGTCGCACCAGAGGGAAGTCCTTGGGCAAATGAGTTGTCAAAAATTAAGAGAAAGATCGAGAAAGAGTCGGATGGCCAAATCAAAATCAAAATCTATCCAGGTGGACAGATGGGAGGAGAAAACGAGATCCTCCAGCAAGTAATCCGAGGCAAGCTACAAGGTGGTGGTTTGACCGCAGGTGCTCTTGCCAATACTGTAAAGGAACTCAATGTCCTTGAAATTCCGTATCTATTTGATTCCTTTAGCCAGGCGGATTGCGTCTTAGACAACCACCTATTAGAAGACTTCCGTAGACTTTTCGAATCAAAAGGTCTAATCTTTGTTACATGGGCAGAAAACGGATACCGTTCGATTGGAACCAAAACAAACCCTGTTAAATCCCCACAAGATCTTAAAGGGATTAAAATCAGAATCCAAGAGTC
This sequence comes from Leptospira ryugenii, assembly GCF_003114855.1. Lineage (NCBI taxonomy): Bacteria > Pseudomonadati > Spirochaetota > Leptospiria > Leptospirales > Leptospiraceae > Leptospira > Leptospira ryugenii. Next base: position 40,947 of record NZ_BFBB01000003.1, read on the forward strand.
CCCAGTACACATTGCCTACTGGAAGGCTTTGGGTGTGAGTGGTATCCCAATCGCTATCCCAGAAGTATTACCATCTCTTCAAACAGGTGTGGTAGAGGGCTTTGATAATACCCCTCTTTTCACCTTGGCAGCAGAATGGCAATCCGCAATCAAACACTTCAGCCTAACTCGGCACATTTACCAGCCGGCGGCCATCGTTTACTCCAAAAAATTTTGGGACACCTTAAATGATGAGCAAAAGAAAACTTTAATGGGCGATGGAAATTCCCTAGCACCTGGCGCTCGTGTGGCGGTGCGATCCATCGAAAAAAATATGATTGCAACCCTGAAAAATGCTGGTGTAAACGTATACGAACCTTCGGCAGCTGAGATTGCTAGCTTTAAGGCCGTGGCAAATAATGTTTCTGCATCGGTGATCGGCAAGATAGGTGGTGAATCCAAATCCATCTACGACAAAATCCAAAAAGCAAAAGCAGCCTGCGGAAAATAACAGTTCGTATTTAACAAAAAGGAAAGAATGAATGAAATTCGTCGATAGGTTTCTCAATTACCTGAGTTTCGGCGAGAAATGGGCGGGAGGGATTTGTTTCCTCCTCCTCACACTTCTCATGATTGCAGATGTCGCCAAACGTGAAGTTGTCGACAAGTTTTTATCCATGGTGATTGAAGGCCTAGAGGCCTATCCTTCTACCTCGGTAGCCTCTCTACTCGGAGGTTGGAGTGTATATTTGGCAGAATGGTTCGGCCAAGAAGCTAGCTCCTTTCTGGAATGGATAGGTAGAGGCGGCATCGTTTGGGCACAAAAGTTGTCTCTTTACTTTATGCTTTGGGGAGGATTGTTTGGATCGGCGCTTGCGAGTGCAAAGGGTTCTCACTTGAGACCAGAGATTGCGGACAAGCTCCTTCCGAAAAAAGTGTTACCCTATGTGAAAGTGATTGAACAGTTTGTGATTTCAACATTCTTTCTGTTTCTTACCTACCTTTCCTTTTTATATGTGCAAGAGAGTATAAGCTTGGACGAAGTCAATCCGGTGACAGAGATTTCCCTTTGGAAAGTACAGCTTATTTTCCCATATGTGTTTTTTTCGATGGGCTTTCGGCATCTCGTATATGGAATCTTCCCCAAACTTATCCCAGCTGACTTAAATGAGGCGACAGAGGCCTTAGAAGAAATGAAAGGGGAATTCCCAATGGATGACCAAGGAGCGGTAAACAAATGAGCTCATGGGGTATTTTAGGTTTATTACTTGTTCTGATCATTTTACGACAGCCTCTCATCGTTTTGATGGGCGCTGTGACAGTATTTTGTTATTATTTTCTACCTGACCCTCCCCTAGAGGCTGTCACGGAGTTAAATGCAATCATTGGGGATTTATTCTTCGCTGGAGACAAAGAGATCCTCCTTGCGATCCCACTCTTCATCATTGCGGGAAATCTCATGACTCATGGAAGCATTGCTAGGCGGCTCATCCGAATGGCGCAGGCGATGACTGCTCCTATTCCGGCAGGACTTGCCATCGCAGGGGTTTTCTCTTGTGGTATCTTTGCGGCCATTTCAGGTTCTTCTCCCGTTACTTTGATCGCGATTGGTGGTCTTATGTACCCAAGCTTAACAAAGGCAGGCTATCCTTCTCAGTTTTCCATGGGACTCCTTGCCTCTGGTGGAACCTTGGGGATCATCATCCCACCGAGTATTCCCATGATCGTATATGCGATTATGGTGGGTGTCTCAGTTACCGACCTTTTCATTGCAGGGATCGGTCCTGGGATTCTACTCATGTCCTTACTCATGCTCTACTCTGTGTTCCGCGCAGGAAAGATTGGCCGAGGCAAATGGGACTTCCAAGAAGTGAAACAATCTTGGAAAGAGGGAATCCTCGCATTGCTGATGCCCATTGTGATTCTTGGCGGTATCTACTCTGGATTCTTCACAGCAACTGAATCAGCGGCAATCGCTGTCTTCTATGCCATCATCGTAGAGATCTTTGTCCACAAAGAGCTCAGCTTCGGAAAGATACCGAGCATCATGGCAGAAAGTGCGGAACAATTAGGGATTCTATTTTTGATCTTGATCCTTGCTGTTAGCTTAAACAAATTTATGATCGAGAATGAAATTCCCCAAAACTTGGTGACGACCATGTCTGGCTTAATTTCTAGCCCGGTTACCTTCCTCATCGGGGTGAATATACTTCTCTTAATCGTAGGTATGTTTATGGATATCATGAGTGCTATTTTGGTTTTAGCACCACTCTTAGCACCAATGGCTGTTAATTATGGCATAAACCCAATCCACTTCGGAATCATCATGATTGTAAACTTAGAGATCGGTTACCTAACCCCTCCAGTAGGTATCAACCTCTTTGTTGCATCAGGTATTTTCAAACAACCATTAGGAAAGGTCATTCAGTCAGTGGCGCCTATTGTCGGTTTGTTTCTATTTGGATTGATCCTAATCAGTTGGATTCCAGAAATCTCTCTGGGTTTAATCTCACCAGAGAACGTTCCACCAGCTAGTCCTTAGCTGGGACACCCATCCTTGTAAAACAGGGATGGGTTTATTTCCACCAAACAGAAATTCGTTGTAGTGATTCTTCGGAATCTTTTGCCCAGATGCTATTCGGGTATTTAAAGGTGATTTCACGATAAATTTCGCGCACCGGCTCAAGTGCTTTTCGCAAACTTTCAATTCCTTTATTTTTATCATCTTCGAGGACTAGCGGTGTATTTTTATTTTTTTCAAAGTACTGTAAGATTGCTATTGTTTCCTTTTCTTTGGCAAGTTTGTACATTTCAAAGATAGGATCTTTGGCTTTGGAGGATTTTTTCTCTAACCAAACAAACGATTGCTGAGTGTTCCACCACTCTTTTAAGAATTCGTAATGCCTTTGGAGTTCGAGAAACATAACTGCGGAATCATACTCTCCAGCATCTGGATGGTAACGTTTGGCTAATCTTTGGTATTGGTTTTTGAGATCTAATTCTGAACTGGACTCATTGAGTTGAAAAAAAGCGAGAGCTTCTTCTAACAATAATTTTTGATCCACGAAAGACCTAAATTTTGTGCAAAATGTACTTTGAGCTTTCTCTGTACCTGGAATTCATAATATTCCTTTTTTGCATTTTGCAATTCTGTTTCGAGTGCCTTTTGTACTTTGGATTGGATTTCTCGGGCCTGGTCTAACAATTGGAACACTTCTTGGGATGCTTGGATGTCTTCACTACTCGCCGGCAAGTCCAAAGAGATATCTAAATTCTGCTGGTCTAATTCCTTTAACTTCTGGATGAGGTTCTCATTTTTAAATTCTAGTTGAACTGCCGAATCAGCATCCCCATAGGAAAGGTACTCTGCCTCTTTTTGGAGATTTGAGATTAAATCTAAGAGATACTTTTTTTTCTTTTGGTAAAAGGGTATTCTCATATCCGTAATTTAACCTGTTATGGAAATTCCTGTAGGTCGTACAGGTGCATTTTGTCCCTGGCCTGCTTCCTTTTTTTCCAACTCTTCCCAAGAGGATTTTAACTCATTAAGGATCTTTACACATTCTTGGATGATGGCTTTGTCCTTTTTCATATTGGCTTCTAGGAGTCTTTTTTTGAGGTAAATGTAGAGAGAAAGTAGATTGTTGGCAACTTCCTGTCCCTCTTCCATATTTAGGGAGAGAAGAAGTTCGGTGATGATATCTTGGGCTTTGATGATATGGTTATTTACAACATCGTACTTGCGTGGGGTCATATTGTCCATCGCAACCCCTAAAAATCGAATGGCTCCGTCAAAGAGCATAACAATCAACTTAACTTGGCTAACAGTGGAAATCTCATTCGCTTTGTATTCATTATAACCGGAATAACCGCCGGTCTTTCTCGCAAGTGACATTTTTTTCTCCTGACTATTCCCATCGACCAAAAAGGATACTTGCTTAATGACAGATTGGAATAATCTTAGAATAAAGAATGAGAAATCTCCTGGCAACTGGAATTAGAAAGGAACCCAAAAGGCTTCTATTTCTAGCCTCTGGAAGGGGCTCTAACTTTGAAGCCGCCGTCAAAACCCTTCAAAAAAAGCCCAAACTCTACCAGATCTTAGCCCTCATTTCAGATAACCCTGAGGCTAAGGCCCTCGAAATCGCCAAATCTAGAAAAATCCCAACCATCCTACTCCCGTACCGAGCGTTTTCTGACAAACAAGCCTACCATAGAGAGTTACTAGCCCGTAGCCTCGAATCTCGCCCAGACTTGGTGGTTGCCTGTGGCTACATGCGCATCCTGAAACCTGAATTTGTGCGCGCCTTCCCGAATAAAATTATCAATGTCCATCCCTCTCTCCTACCTTCTTTCCCAGGACTTGATGCCCAAAAGCAAGCCCTAGAGTATGGGGCCAAAGTCACTGGTTGCACAGTTCACTTCGTGGAAGAAGGGGTGGATACTGGTCCCATCATCCTACAAAAATCTATAGTGGTTCAAAATAATTGGGGACTCGGAGAACTCTCTCGGGCAATTTTACAAGAAGAGCATAAACTTTTGCCCTTAGCCATACAGTTGTTTTGTGAAAATAAATTAAAAATCAAAGGTAGAAAGGTAGAAATACTTACATGATTGAAATCAAAAGAGCGCTTGTCTCAGTTTCTGATAAGACTGGAATCACAGAACTCTGTGCATTCTTACAAAAAGAAGGAGTAGAAATACTCTCAACTGGGGGAACTTATGATGCCCTCGTAAAAGCAAGTATACCTGCCAAAAAAGTAGAAGACTTTACTGGTTTTCCTGAAATCCTACATGGTCGGGTAAAAACTCTCCATCCTAAGATTCACGGAGGTTTATTGGGTGACACAACTAATGCTGAGCACCGCAAACAGATGGATGAAAATCAGATTGTACCCATCCAATTGGTCATCGTTAATTTATATCCGTTTGTAAAGACTGTTCAAAAGCCAGATTGTAAACTTGAAGAGGCCATCGAAAATATTGATATCGGTGGGCCATCTATGCTCCGTTCGGCGGCAAAAAATCATAAAAATGTAGTTGTACTCACCGATCCAAAAGATTACAATGAATTCAAGGAAGAATGGAAGAAAAACCAAGGCAAAATTTCAAAAGAGTCCGCTTTCCGTTATGCAGCCAAGGTCTTTTCGGAAACTGCTTCTTACGATACCGCAATAGCAACTTACTTCAATGACCAATTAGGAAATCGCTTTCCTGATAAAATCTCCTTTGCTTTTATCAAAAAACAAAAGTTACGCTATGGTGAAAACCCGCACCAAGATGCTGCATTCTATGAACCCATTTTTGCAAAGTCCGAGTTTGAGGCTTTACAAGGAAAAGAACTCTCCTTTAACAACATGTTAGACTTTGATGCTGCCTTTCATGTGGCTTCCCTTTTGCCCAAAAACGCAGTTTCCATTGTAAAACATTTAAATCCCTGCGGTATTGCTTACGGAGATTCCATTTTAGAATCCTTTCAATTGGCTAGGCGCACAGATCCCATTTCGGCTTTTGGTGGGATCATCGGAATCCACGGCATTGTTGACCGAGAAACTGCAGAAGAGATCACGAAGAATTTCGTCGAGGGCGTGATTGCTGAAGGGTTCACTGCCGAGGCTCTCGAAATCTTTGGCAAAAAACAGAATATACGTTTGATCCCGATTGCGAAATTCCAGGAAGCTCTGGACGAATTAGACATGCGCTCCTTACACCATGGTCTATTGATCCAAAATCGCGACTATGATATTGTTACACGAGAGCAGCTCAAAGTAGTTTCCAAACTCAAACCGACCGAAGAGGATATCGATGCTCTGCTCTTCGCTTGGAATTGTGTGAAATTCATTAAATCAAATGCAATCGTTTACACCGATACCAATGCAACCCTAGGAATTGGCGCAGGGCAAATGTCTCGCGTGGATTCTGTCGAGTTGGGCGCAATGAAAGCACAGAAAGTTGGTCTCTCTGTGGTTGGTTCTTATGTAGGCAGTGATGCCTTCTTTCCTTTCCGAGATGGCATTGATGCCATTGCAAAGGTTGGAGCAAAGGCAATCATCCAACCAGGAGGATCTATCCGTGATGAGGAAGTGATCCAAGCTGCGGATGAACATGGTTTGATTATGGTCTTTACTGGGATGAGACACTTCCGACATTAGTATGGAATTTGCTTTATTTCTTTTCTTCTTTGTTTTCTTTTCTTTGGTAACGTCGGTTTGCGCTTACTACGCAGAGCTACTTTTCTTTGACCGAAAGCAAAAGTACGAAAGAGAAGAGATAACGGATGTTTGGCTCCCAAGCATCCAAAAACTCCTGGATGTATTAGAAAAAGGTACTAGCCTTCCGATTGGTTTGCCTTTCTTTCTAGGCTTTGGGCTACTCGCTTGGCTTTGGACTCTTTTGGGAGGTATTGTCGGGGAGCCGCACTACGCCCATTCGCCGGGAAATTATATGTTTCACTCCCCTATCTTTTGGATGGCTTACTTTATATCACTTCCTTATCTAAAAGAGGGCTTTTCTGGAAACCCAATCGTAGATAGCATTGTAGCAAATGCAAGGCCTAGTCTTTCCGGTTTTGGGATAGGGTTTGTCTCTGCCAATTTTTCTGCTTGGGGTCTATACCACGAGTTTTACTTTGTCTTCCCCCTCTTCCATTTGCTCTTTATGCTGTATCCTTTTGTTTACCTCTGGAATGGTAGGGAATGGTTTGGTTTGTATGTAGGGCCTAGGGCCCTCCCCAGTTCTTCATACTACAGTGATGATATCTACCAGGAGGAGAATTCCCAGCCGGACGACATCGATTGGGATTCGGATGAAGGCCTAGGGGCTGAGGCGCCTAGTTTAGATGATTGGGAAGAGCAAAAATAAGCCTTTTCTTAGTTTAAAAATCGCCGATAGAAACAGTATGAAGAACCTTCGAACGTCACTCCTCTTAGTATGCCTTTGCCCACAATTTCTCCTTGCACAGGTGGACCAAACGACTTCTAGCCTCGATGGATTTGCCGAGGCTTCCTGGGGAATGACTTATGAATCCATCCGAGAAAAATTTCTCTCGATGGCAACCAATCCTGATAGCAAAGAAGACCTTCAGCTGATCAATGAGAAAAAAGATGAAAGGCTCCTTGTCAAAAGGAATGGAATCTTTTACCTCTATCGCTTTTACAAAACACCTGAGCTTGTGAAAGAGGTCCGCCCTAAAGAAAACAGAGGACCAGAAACGGATCCTAGTATCAATGGACAGACCGAATATCGAGAAAGTGGCATTCTTTTTTCCGTTGGTGTCACCTTCAACCTTGTACCGTCAGAAAAGATAAAGGAAAAATTGGAAAAGAAATATGGCAAACCCAAGAAAGAAAGCATCGGAGATGATAAAGTCTCAGGGGCAAGTATCTGGGAATTGGTTGACCGACGAGACAGCTCACCTCGCGGTGGTTATGCGGTCCAGTGGAGAGAGGGTTACAAAAAAAATCCATATACCCGCAGAATCGATTATTTTTCAGCAAATATACGCGAGATGATTGCAAAAGATTATAAGGATTTCTTCTCCGTTCAAGAGACAAAAACCTTGCGAGATTTGATACCATAAGGAAGCTGTATCCCGAGGGGAAATTTTCCCCAACGAGGGACAATGAACTTATTCTTAGATACAGCTGAAATAGCAGAAATCAAAAAAGTACATGATTTAGGACTTTTAGACGGTATCACAACTAATCCATCCATCATCGCGAAATCTGGACGAAAGTTTACAGAAGTCATCAAAGAAATCACTAGCTTTGTGAAGGGTCCTGTCAGTGCTGAGGTGCTTTCCACCGATAGCGCAAATATGATCAAAGAAGGATTAGAACTTGCCTCCATTGCAGAAAACGTTGTTATCAAAGTACCTCTGATCCCAGAAGGCCTGAAAGCGGTCGTAGAATTTACAAAAAAAGGGATCCGAACAAACGTTACCCTTTGCTTTACGGCAAACCAAGCTCTACTCGCTGCCAAAGCTGGAGCGAGTTATATTTCCCCTTTCATTGGAAGGTTAGATGATGTTGGGTACGATGGTCTTGATTTGATATCTGAGATCAGAGAGATCTACGATAACTACGGATACGAAACCGAAATTTTAGCAGCTTCCGTCCGAAACCCAATCCACTTTAAAGAGGTGGCCCTTCGCGGTGCAGATTGTGCAACCCTTCCCTACTCTGTATTCGAAATGTTGTTCAAACATCCACTCACAGACATTGGATTAAGCAAATTCTTAGAAGACGCTAAAAAACTGACTTGGTAAAGAGGTAAATCCCCTTTGCCAATCTAAGGGGCATGTTCTGACCAGATGCGTTTCATATGTTCTAAGTAACAAAATACGGACTGATGGGACGCATCATTGAATAGATCGCAGCTATCCTCTCGGTTCATGTTCATGGTTGGCATGCCAAATCGACTATTGATTTCAAGGATTTTGTTCCACCACTCTTCTTCTACTCGGAACTTCACATAGGATTCAAAGTACTTAGGATAAACCTTTGGCCAAAACAAAATCACTTTGATTTTCTTCGCTTTGGCTAATTCCAAAAACTTTTCAGTATACTTGAGTTGGGATTGGCTCACTTGAAAAGACTTCATATAAATACTCGATACTCTTCTCGTATCTTTTTCTAGCTTCTCTGTAGGGTTCACATTTGTGGCGTAGACCAAATACTCACCTTTCCCATAATTGATCAGTTGGTATTCCTTGTTGTAGGTTGGGGTGTATTCATTTAATTTTTTTGATTTGAGACGGGAGAAAAATAATCCAAAATTTGGTTCTATGGATCGTATGGCGAACACCTTGTCCAAAATAAAATCATACTTTACTCTCCAATCCAAATCGTCCCAGATTTCTTTAATACAATCAGATTTGCAATAGAGACGTAAAAACGGTGAATTGATAAAACCCTTTGAATCATCAAAGGCTTCCGGACTCAAAGAAAGTATCACTAAACTTGGTGTAACATTGCCTGTATCCAAAATCTTGCGAAACATAAAATAGGAATACATGGGAACGGCCTGCGGACCGCTAAAATTATAAAGAGTCCAATCCTTTTGCAACTTTTCGGGAATGCCTTTTTCAGAGAAAGGATAGGATCTGGAGTCTCCAAAAACAAGTGCTAATTTTTTCTTAGAAAGTTCCGTATCTTGCACAAGTCGCTCTATTTGGTGGTTTCTTTGCGCATAAAAAACAGAATTCCCAGCCTGCAAGAAGTCGGTATGAAAGATAGGTAAGAGAAAGATTTTATCTAAAATCAGAATGCAAATCAAAACGATGAGAGGATAAAAAAGAAAAGTCCGTTTCGTCACGAAAACCTCAGCTCCTTTCAAACTGTGAGAAAATGGAAGGAAGAGCAAGAACAATTAGTTCAAATAATATCATCTTCTGAAATCTCAAGAAAGCTACCTTCTTCGATCGCGACTTTTTCTAAATCAAACCTTCCGATACGGGTTCGAAATAGATCGATCACGCTTAAATGTTTGCTATGAAACATACGTCGAATCTGTCTTTTTTTCCCTTCTAGAAGAGTGACTCGCAAATGATTTGATTGTGTTTTACCGGGTTTGGGAAAAGCATCTTGCACTTTGAAGGCTCGGAGAGTCTCACCTCCTTCCCGAACGCCTAACGTGAATTCTTCTGCTATGGACTTTACCTCGACAGCTTTGTTCAGTGTGACAATATAATCCTTTTCAATCTTAAAACTAGGGTGCGTAATCTTTTGGATAAATCCACCATCATTTGATAAAAGGATCAGGCCCCTCGAATCCAAATCCAAACGCCCAGCATAATTAAACTTCTTGTAGGCTTCCGGAAGTAGATCAAAGATAAGGTTTTCATTGTGTTTGTCTTCATGGGAGGTCAGATAACCCTTGGGTTTATGGAAGGCTAAGATCTGGCTCCTCAAATCTGAGGCTGCCGCAAGGGCATTTTTGCCATCTACGAGGACATTATCCCCTTCTTCCACACGGTAACTCAAATCGGTCAGTGTATTTCCATTCACCTTAACCCGACCAGATAGAATGATTTCTTCTACCTTCCTGCGGGCCCCCCAACCGTTTTTCGCTAGAAATTGATTGATACGCATCTTTTTCCATTTTACACAGCCACCGTCCTGGAAAAGTCTAAATGTGAGATGAACCCTCTGAAAAAAAAGCCTAGGACCAAAGAAATACATCCCATCCCCGAAAAACCGGATTGGATGAAGGTCCCGATTTCCTTTCCGAAAGAGGGCGATGCCTTAAGCGTCGTGCGGTCTCAGGTGGATGGCAAAAGACTGAATACAGTCTGTGAATCTGCATCTTGCCCGAATCTAAACCACTGCTGGAGTCGAAGGACAGCTACCTATATGCTTGCTGGCGATATCTGCACCAGGCGCTGTAAATATTGCGACGTAGCCTTTGGAAAACCAAAGGCTCTAGATTCAGAAGAGCCAGGCCGCGTGGCTGAATCTGTTTTTGAATTAGGTTTGAAGCATGTTGTTTTGACTGCAGTGAATCGGGATGATTTAGCGGATGGAGGTGCGGGTCATTTTGCAAAAACCGTACAATTGGTACGGCAAAAAAACCCCCTATGCACAATAGAAGTTTTGATCCCAGATTTCAAAGGTAGCGAGGAGAATCTGCAAGTTTTGTATGCCTCGAAACCCCAAATCATAAACCATAATATCGAAACCGTTGAGCGATTATTTCCCATGATCACCCCGCAAAAGAACTACCAGCGCTCCCTTGCGGTTCTTAAGCACATCTCAGAGCACGGGTTTGCCACAAAAAGTGGACTCATCCTAGGTCTAGGCGAAACAGAGTCCGATGTGCAATCCTGCCTAGAGGATTTGTACCAAAATGGTGTGAGGATCCTAACCATTGGCCAGTACTTGCAACCTAGTCCAAGCCATTATCCCATACAATCCTTTCCTACACCCGAGGAATTCCAAAGGTGGAAAGAAATAGCCTACCAGATTGGTTTTAAAATTATTTCTTCCGGTCCTCTCGTACGATCCTCATACCATGCCGATGAATATATCAGCCCCAATGAAATCAGCTGATGAGTGGAAACAGGAATTTGCGAGTGTATTCTTTCATTCTATCCTGACCGACCTTGCTCTGATCGAGGATGATCTGAGTGATTTTGAAATCAAACAACTGGTCCTTAGAGCCTTACAAAAGGTTCCCGAGATGGATGTGGAATGGGGAGAGGCAGATCGATTCGGGAAATCAACACTCCTCATCAAAAAAGGCCAAAGCCTACTCGTCGTGGAATCGACAGCACTCATCAATACCATTCGTGTCTTGTGGTCAGAGTACTTAGCCAATCGATAAAAAAAAGCCCGTTCCTTTACAGGAGCGGGCTTCTTTTCTGCGTAAGGGAATCCTATTCTTTAGAATTTGGATTTCGTTTGTAAATCGTAGATCACTTCGTCTACGTTGTTTTTATCAATGACCTTCACGCCATTTTCAGTATGAACAGTTAACTTATCATTGGATTGGCTGATGATTGCCCCAATGATCACCTTTCCATCTGAAAGAATGATCTTCTCAATTCTTTCGTAATAGTTTACGATGTCTTTTTGAGACTTCAATGCTTTTGGATCAGATGCAAGGCTCTCTTCAAACTTTTTCTTCTCTACTTCTTGTGCGGCTGCTACAGTTTTTTCCAGTTCTGCACGCTTCTTATCGATTTCTTGTTTTTTGATCTCATCGAGTTTATCTGTTTCTGCTGTTTCGCTCAACTTCGCAATTTGCTGCGCAGTATCTTTATCAACAGACACGATCGTTTTGATCTCTTGCTCTTCTGAAAGAGTCAACTTTGCTTTTTCAACAACTGGTTTTTCTTTTTCAGCTGTTTTGGAAATTTTTGTAAGGTCTGCTTCTTTTATAGACTCAACTTTCGAAAGTTCTAATGCCTTTGCTGATTGGCGAGACTCTTGGTTTTTCTCTAAAACTACTTCAGTGCTTGCAAGAGAATCTCTCAACTTTTTCAGGTTGGCATCAGCATTGATTTCTTCTTCGGATAATTTTTCCAAAGCAGGTACTCGGTTAGAGAATGCAACAGCTCCATCTACAACTTTCACAGCGGAAGGTTTCCCTTCTTCAGATTCTACGATGAAAGAAGTTCCACGCACACCCGCAATGGCAGTTGGTGTCACGACAGTGAAGTCGTCTTCTTTTTTGGCCTTATTGACTTTTGCAAAGACTTTACCTGAGACCAAGGCGATCTCTGTTTGCGTCGTGCCCGCAGCATTTTGAGAGAGTTTGCTGAAATCTAGAACGGATTTTGGAGAGATTCGCATATTTGAGCCATCTGGAAATTGAACGTCAATTTTGCCATTGTCTCCTGTTACGATGTTATCACCAGCTTTTAGGCTAGTGCCCAATTGCGCCTTTTCTTCTGTATTGTCAGCGTGACGGATTTTAGAATCACCCACGGCATACACAACAACGGCCGAAAGGCCACCGGATTCTTTGGAGGTTTCACTGACCGCTACATCTGGCTTTTTGCAAACTGCTAAAGCTGAGCCGGCTACCAGTGCGCTTATTAACGCTAATTTTGATGCTTTCATATCGTTCTATCCCTTAGAGAAATTGAAATTGCTATCCTTATCAACAAATCGGTGGAAAAATTTCTTCAATTTGAATTCTTTTTTTTTGTTAAATAGAAAAAAAAAGGACAACAGGATAATTTCTAGCAAACAAGATCGGGCTGCAATCTAATTTTGTCTAATCTACAGAATCAAGACCAACGTACGTATCCATGGCAGAATTGAACACTTTAGCAAACCGTCCCCCCTCCTCTCTGGCCCTCCTCGAAGAAATGGAGAGGCAATACAAAGACCTCCCCATGGAAGCCATCATCAAACAGGACATTTTGAGACAGGGAATCCACTTCCGACCAGAATCATTCCAAGGTGTAGGGGCCTACAAAGCAAAGGACTATTTTATCTTTTCCTTCGACCACATCCCCTTGGCTGAGATGAAGGACGGCATAGATACCAAAGCACCGGAAGAGATCAAAATTTCAGGCGGACATTTCCAACTGCTCCCAACCGTTATCTCAACTCGGAACAACCCCCTCTCTCCCTACGAAATGCGCTCCAAAGAGGGCAAGCCAACTTTGTACCTGGGCGAGACGGAGATTGGCAGGGCCGAATACCCTCCTATACCAGATTGGTACCGCCATAGAACCCAATCCGGAAAACTTCCTGGGGAAATTGCACCCGTAATCGAATGGGGCTATTTGATCTACCTAACTGTCTTTAGGAACTGCCAATACTTCGGAAAAGACGAAGAATGTGCTTATTGCGACATCAACCACAACTACCGACAACAAAAAGGCGCAGGTCGTCCTTATACTGGGGTAAAGGATGTGGAAGATATCTTGGAAGTTCTCTCCTGGATCAATGCGGAGGACCAGATTGCCAAAGTCTACACCATTACGGGCGGTTCTGTCCTTACTAACTTAAAGAAAAAATCGGAAGTTGACTTTTACCTTCAATACCCGGAAGCGATCGAGAGACAATTCCCCAAACGTTGGATGGGGAAGCTTGTTGCGCAAGCCTTCGAAAAGGAGGACTGCCAAAGGTTCAAGGATGCTGGCATTCAGATCTACCATCCCAATTACGAAGTTTGGGACAAGGCTCTTTTTGAAAAGATCTGCCCTGGGAAAGCAAGTTGGATAGGCTACGATCGTTGGATCCGTCGCGTTGTGGAATCCGCAGAGGTCTTTGGACCAGAGCATGTGATCCCAAATTTTGTCGGTGGTGTGGAACTTTCCGAACCATATGGATTTAAAACCGTAGCAGAGGCAATTCAATCCACCAAACAAGGATTAGATTTCTTTATGTCCAAAGGGATAGTGCCTCGTTTTACAGCTTGGTGCCCAGAACCTTACACAACATTGGGCCAACAAGCAGGGCCACCATTGGTCTATTTTTGTGAGTTATTGAGAGCTTGGAAGGAAACCTTTGAACTGTATAAGCTACCGACTCCTCCTGGTTACGGTGAACCTGGACCTGGTAAAGCTGTATTTTCTGTCTCTGCCTTTATGGATGTCATAGGATATTCTGGACGGAATTGAGCATTCTCTAGAAGGTATTCCCAGGTACCTATGAGAAGAGTTCAATTTGTCAAAAGGATTTTTCTACTCTTTCTCATCTTGCCTCTCCTCTTGTCATGTGAGACCTGGGAAGATCTCGAATCAGAAGAAATTCTATTCCGAAAGGGCACCATGGACCTAAGCAAGGTTCCCTTTGGAGAAGATACGGTGGTTCCTTTCCAAGGAGATTGCGAACTCTACTTCAACGAACTCCACTACCCTCCCTTTCATGGGGAAAAATCCCTAACTGCCTATTTAAACTTTCAAGAATCTTGGCAGGGACAAGAAGTCTCAGGGAAAGAATTGCCAAGGCTTGCACATGTAACCATCCGTTGTTTTTTGATTGTAAACAAAGAGACCGTGGGCCAAGAACTGAGGTTTTACGTACCGGACGTAGCATCTGCCTACCGCGTGTTTGCAAACGGAGTTTTGTTAGGCGGGCAAGGGAAACCTGGTATCAATCGGTTTGATGAGGTTCCGAAAATCCAAGCAAAGTATTACACTCTCATCCCTGATTCAGAAAACATAGAAATCGTTTTTCATATTTCAAACTACCAAAATAACTTTGGAGGCTTTTGGGACAAACCGAGCATAGGAAATAAATTTGCTCTGGACCGCCAAAGGCTGATCTCCACTGCCAGAGATTTATTTCTGTTAGGTGCTGTTTTGATTATCGGCTTTTACCATTCGGGCTTGTACTTCTACCGCAGGAAAGAAAAGTCTATTTTCTATTTTGCTATCCTTTGTTTTTTATTGGGACTTAGGATTGCCTGCACAGGAAATCGTTTTATCTTTGATCTGCTGCCTGATCTATCCTGGCAAATTGCGTTTCGATTAGAATTTTTATCCTACTATCTGGCCATTCCGGTAAGTATTCTATTCATCGGAAATTTATTTCCCTTGGATGCAAACCATCGGCTAATCCGTTGGATTCTCTATTCTTCCTTTTTTTATGTTCTTACTTTGGTGCTTCCTGTCTCTATCTATACCATTTTATTATTTGGATTCCAATTGATCGCCTTTGTTACTATCCTTGCGGTGATTCATGTGAACTTGGGTGCCGTAAGAAATCGTAGGCCAAATGCCAGATTGTTTTTTGCAGGATTGTGCGTACTGGCAACTTGTGTTGCTAGTGACATCATTCGGCATAGCCTCAACTCTCGGGGGATCTCTTTAACTCCGTATGGACTTTTGGTATTTATTTTTTTCCAATCCCTTATACTCTCCAGTAGGATTGCCAGCGCCTTTACACGAGCGGAAGAATTGGCTGAAAGTTTGAAAATCTCTAATGAGTCTTTAGTTGCGTTAACAGAAAATTTAGAATCGATCGTTACAGACCGTACTTCACAATTGAACAGCACTTTACAAAGGCTGAAAAAAGATCTGCAACTGGCAAAAAAAATCCAGCAGAAGATTTTACCGGCTCCAGACATCCAATACCCATCTCTCTCTTATCAGTTACACTTTGAACCTCAGGATGATGTTGGCGGAGATTTTTATGATGTTTTTGAATTGGATACGGGAATCACTAGGATCTTTTTAGCAGATGCGACTGGGCATGGAATCCAGGCAGCTTTATATACGATGGCTATCAAATCTGAGTATGAGGCGATCAAAAAATTTGTTACAAAAACGGATGATCTAATTGGGCACCTCAACCAAAAGATACAGAATAAGTTCTCGGGTTTGAAGATAGTGTTTACCTGCTTTTTGGTCGATATCGATACCCGACTGAGCAAACTTTACTATACCTCTGCGGGACATCCTGACCAAATCTTAGATTCTAAACAGAATGGAACTCAACTTTTGACAAGGACTGGGAATATCATTGGTCTCAAAAAAGAGCAGGAATACTCTCAGAAAATCATACCTTTCCAAAAAGGAGATAGGCTCTTTCTCTTCACAGATGGGATCGTAGAACAAAAAAATACGAATCGAGAGGAATTTGGTTTAGAACGAGTGATGGATCTCATGGCAAAAAACATAGCTAGTACCACTGACAATACAATGAAAGATATCACCTCTGCTTTAACAAACTTTAGAGGAGCGAATGCACAAGAGGATGATACCACCCTCTTGCTCTTTGAACATCTATAAATTATTTTTTAATATAGAGTCTTTCCACTCCATGGCTTTCGAATTCTTTTTCATAACTTTCAATCTCAGAATCTAACTTTAAGTCCCGCTCTTCTTCTGACATTTGAGTGAGTTGGCTTTCCGAAACCTTTTTGCTCAGATCTCGCATTCCTAGTTCATAGGCCAAGTCTGACCAAAAATGAAATTCATTGTATGGCTCAATGTAATCGTCATGCAAACTTTGGAAGACTTCCTCAGACAATGTTAGTAACTGGTCTTCTCCTTTTTCAATCGGCGCCTCTGGAGCTACCTTTTTGATTTTTTGGAAGATACTTTGGCAAAATTCATCAACTCCAGGATCACTTTCATCGTGAACGGAATTGACGATCCACTCGTAAACAGAGACTGCCTCTAGTAGTTGGTGGATTTCTTTTTCATTTAAATCTAATTGCATATATGTTTCCTTGCCTCAATCATACACCTCTCCCACTAGCTCAGTGACAACTGGAGTAAGCACAAGCGAAATGGGAGGAAGGAGAAGAGCCCACTTAGTGGTTTCTTTTTGAATGAGTCGAAATTTTGAGCCTTTGTTCTTTTTAGCGATTTCAGAGAATGATTCCAATGCCTCTGGAAATTCGGCATTTCGTCTGAGTGGGAAGAACACAAAAACATTTAGGCCATAGGAAGTTGTCCGAAGGTAATGATCGGGTTTCTCTGTTACGGCGGGCATAGCGTTGAATTTAGTTGCCTTTTCACTCGATACGCAGCTGGAAAAAAAAAGCAGAATGCAAAGTAAAAAACTAGATTGTTTCATATTCCAAGTATAGATATGAGAAAAATCCAAACAAGTATTTTCTTTCTTTAAAATTAGTAAAACTTTTGTTTGGTGAGGAATCAATTGAAGCAAGTATATTTGGCTGGTCCACAGGTATTTCTTCCTGATGCCCAAGCCTACTTTGCTCGGGCAAAACAGATCTGCAAACAATACTCTTTGAACGCTGTTTGTCCTTTTGATGGAAATCCAAGTGAAGAGATAGGTTTGCAGAAGGCAAGGTGGATATTTGAAAACAACTGTCGTTTGATCGATGCTTCAGATCTCATCATTGCCGATCTCACCCAATTTCGCGGTGCCCTTGTGGATGATGGTACTTCATTCGAGATAGGGTATGCCTTTCATTCTGGAAAAACCATTTATGGCTTTGCTAAATTGCTTAGACCTTTGCTCCAAATGGTTCCACGAAAGATAGCCACAAAACCCCATGCATCTGGCTACGAAATTGACCAAGATGGATTTTTGGTGAATGAGGATTTCGGGAATTCTGTGAATTTGATGATTGAGATGGCGATCTATGGATCTGGCGGAAAGCTTGTTGAGGGAAACTTAGAGATTTTGTTGGATAGGATTAGAGCGGAAAACTAAAGCTGCGAAGTAGATCTACGATCTCACTATGACCATTGTTGGCTGCTAACATCAAGGCCTTTTGGTATTCGAGTCCTCCAAAGTCAAAACCTTCATGGACAAGGAGTTTTGCGATATCAAGGTTACCTACTGAGGTTGCAATGAGAAGGGCTGTTCGATCAGCCTCTGACTCCGCTTGGTGTGATTTGATCTTTTGCGAGACGATGCTCTGTACAATGGCCGTGTGCCCATTGGTAGATGCCCAAAGCAAGGCGGTCCAGCCCAAGGAATCCTGGATATTCAAATCGGCTCCCCTAGCAATGAGGAGATTGGCGATTTCCTGCAAGCCATCGGAACTTGCCTGGATCAGTGCCGTATCACCATCTACTTTTTGGAGGTCAGGATTTGCTTTATTATCCAAGAGCATTTGGACCAGATCCCTACGGTTGCAGGCAACCGCATAGTGAAGAGGAGTTGCGTCATCTTGGTATTCTTGGATGTTTGGGTCCATACCCGATGTTAGCAAACATTCACAGAGCTCTAAATTTTGGTATTTCACTGCAAAATGTAAGGCAGACCAACCATGGATTCCCAAGTCAGGGAATTGCAAACGTTCCCAAGAACCCACGGAGACCTTTCTAAATTTTAACAGTTCGTCACGATTTCCGGTTTCTAAAATTTTACGGAGGGTTTCTGCCTCCGTTTGTTTGATTCCGTTTTCAATCACCAGAGAGCTCTTCTACCTTCGCATCTGCCGCATTTTTTTTCACGGACTCAATGCCTTGCAAACAAGCTTGTTTGGAAGAATAACCTTCGCTCGAAGCGATCACTTCCCCATTCCCTGCCTTAAGTCGAAACCGATACTCACCCTTTTTGTCTTGGTACACTTCAAATTTTGCTGCCATGGATACCCCCAGTGCCCAAGCGTAGACGTTAGATTGGCGCAATTCAAGCAGAAAAAGTCCTAGGGGATTTCCACATTGGGAAGAAAGTACTCATGGATTTAGAATCAAAACAAGACTATACTAAATAGTATGAAACTTCTGTTGATAGCACTTGCGTTTTTTGCCACTCTCATACAATGCCGTACTGCATCCGAGAGAGAGGTCATCCAACATGACCCCTTTCTTCCCGAAAGCCAAGTCCGAGCAAAGTCCATAGGTCCAAGGGAATCTTCCATAGCCATTGGCGCCTATCCCTACTATGCAGAGGATCCTTTTTTATTTTACCAAGTTCAGCACGGACAAGGAAGTTTCCAGGGACGATCGCTACGGGAATATACCCTTCGCGAAAAACTGCAAAATCGTTCCCAAGAAGGGCGGTCTCACCAAACAACCGCTAACCCAATTCCAATTGGAAGTATTTTTCAAGGCCGATAGCCATAAATTTTAAATGTGGTGCTAGATTTGGATTGCCTTCTTGCTTTCGGTTTGGGAGCATAAACACATGCCAGAGGGATCATCACTACGCTATTTAGAAACAAGCCAGATCATACCATCGAAGGGTATGTCCTATACCATGTATGAAATTGAAGGACAAGATACCATTTTAAGGATGTTGACATTCATTCCTGACAATGATGAGATTCACATTTACCCAAAACCTCCTGTAAAAAAACTCTATAAGCCTGAACTATGTAAGAAAGTGGAAGAAAATGAATTTTTAGGACTTTGGCAGATGGGAGAAGAGAAGAAAAAATGAAGGTAACCTTGGCCCCGGACAGAATCGAACTGCCGACACGAGGATTTTCAGTCCTCTGCTCTACCGACTGAGCTACAGGGCCGCGGTTAAAGCCAAGGTAAGAAAAGGGCTTCCATTGTCAACGATCCTTTCATAAATTATTCTGGAATCACGGTATGAACAAAAACAGCTTTCGATTTTCTATCCTCTTCGGGTTAAGTCTTACATTTTTTAATTGCGCATCCCTACTCCACAAAACAGGACTTACATGGGAGCGCTCGCGCTCGGACCTTTCCAAACAAAGTCTTCAAGTGGGCGAATTCAAATGGGTCTATTTAGAGGGTGGCGAAGGAAAGGAAACCATTCTCACCATACATGGATTTGGTGGTGACAAGGATCACTGGACTCGGTTTGTAAGGACTCTCTCTGACGATTATCGTATCATTTCACCAGACCTACCGGGATTTGGGGAAAATGACCGTCTACCCAACCAATCCTATGATATCAAACACCAAGTAGAGCGTTTGCATGAATTTGTGAAATCCTTAGGGCTTAAATCCTTCCATATCGTAGGGAATTCGATGGGGGGAGCTATTGCTGGCTACTATGCAGCGACTTACCCAGAAGATGTATTGAGTTTAACATTAATCAATACAGCAGGCGTGAAAAGTCCGGTACCAAGTGAACTAGCAAACCTCCTCCAAGCAGGCAAACCCAACCCCTTGTTAGTCGGTTCAGTAGAGGACTTTGACCGTCTTCTTGCCTTCAGCTTTGTAAAACCACCCTACATTCCTGGACCCTTAAAAACGTACTTCACAAATAGGGCGATCCAAAATAGAGATTGGAACGAAGGGATTTTCACTCAAATACGAAAGGATCCTTTTCTTCTAGAAAGTGTGTTGAATAAAATCAAAGCACCAACCTGTATCATCTGGGGAAAGGAAGACCGAATTATCCATGTTTCTTCTACAGAAGTTTTGGTAAAAAAAATTAAGTCCAAACAACAGTTAATCATCTTACCCGAAATGGGCCATGCGCCTATGATTGAATCTCCCAGGGAGGTCGCCGAACATTGGCTAAAATGGCAATCTAACATAGCTCATTCCTCCCCCTAATGCTTCAAAAAATTGAGCATTTTTTTTAAGATCGGTTTAAAAAAAACTTGTACTTTGGCTTAGAAAAAA
The DNA here is from genome assembly GCF_003114855.1 of Leptospira ryugenii. Classification (NCBI taxonomy): domain Bacteria; kingdom Pseudomonadati; phylum Spirochaetota; class Leptospiria; order Leptospirales; family Leptospiraceae; genus Leptospira; species Leptospira ryugenii. The sequence continues at coordinate 61,360 of NZ_BFBB01000003.1, forward strand.
TGTTATAAGCCTCATGGCTTATGCAGAGGACAGAGTTTACTTGATCGGGATTACGGGTAGCATTGGCTCCGGTAAATCTACGGTTGCAAAACTCTTTGAGTCCTTTGGAGCATTCAGGATCAGCTCTGATGAAATCGCCAAAGGGTTTACGGACCCTGATTCTCCGATAAAAGGCGAACTTCGCGCTATTTTTGGTAGCGAGATCTTTGATTCCTTGGGTAATCCAATCAAACAAAAGATCGCGGACTTAGCCTTCTCAGACCCAAACCTACTTTCTAAACTCAACGAATTGATACACCCCTTGGTCCGAAAGGAATTTAAACGGAAAATCCAAAGCCTAGAGAGAGAAAGTCTCGTTGCCTGGGAAGTGCCTCTCCTCTTTGAAACGGATGCTCATACACTCTGCGATTTTACTGTTTGTGTCTACACAAGCCCTGAGATTGCACAAGAGCGGGCCATCCAGAGAGGCGGAATGACAAGGGAAGACTACGAGAAAAGAAAGGCTACCCAATTGCCAATTGAGGAGAAAAAGGCTCTCTCCCAATTTTCCATTCCGAACGATAATTCTATAGAGGACCTAAAAAAATCCTCATGGTTAGTATTCCAAGAAATAAAAAACAAAACTAAGGTTAGCTTATGAAAGAACGTGTATTTTATGTCATCAATTTAGATAAACAAAGGATAGGGATCCTTTCTCTCTTTCTATTCGCACTGTTTTTCTCGGTATTTTTCTTGGGAGTATCGGTAGGTAAAGGCCGCCAAGAGATCTCAGCAAGTACACTTCCCCCACAGGAAAATGTAGAATTGCCCAAACAAGAAAACCTTGCTTTGGCTAGCCAGAACCAAACCAACCGAACAGAAGAGATGGTCGTTTCCAATCCGAAATCCAATGTGAGTATGGAAGTGCCCTTGGCGGATGTAAACCAGGGCCAAACAAACACAAACCCTTATTATGCGGAGACCTCCACAGCCAAAGACGAAGAGGAAGAAGCCAAGAGCCATGTCATTGATTTGAACAAACAGTCTGTTTCCAGAAAGGAAACGAGCCACAAAAAGAAAGAAGTAGCTCTGAAGAATGTAGCTCCCAAAAAGGAAAAAAAGGCAATTGCACCAGAAGCCGAGGCTAAACAAAAACTATATACTCTACAATTGGGCGCTTTCGGACAAAGAGAAGCCGCGGAGTCTCTTCTCACGAAAGTTAACCAAAGCTCAACAAAAGCGAAGGCCTTCATAGTCTTTAAAAACGGATACTTTGTTGTTCAAATGGGCAAAACTTCGGATAAGGATTCTTTGAAAAAAATCCAACAAAAACTACCACTAGATGTCCGAGGGAAGTCGATGGTAGTTTCGTTCATACCTCTGCATTAAAATAGCTCTTTCCTACATATAGCAACCTTGGCATTCGGGTTTTTCTCTGCGAGACTTCGCAAAGAAAGACCCTTTCTTTTTCTCCGAGGGCTCTCAAGCGTTCCTTGAAAAACAGAATAGACAAGGGACATGATTTTGAAATCCTGCCTATAAAGCATTTGCGGGCGTGGCGAAATTGGCAGACGCACCAGATTTAGGTTCTGGCGCCGTGAGGCGTGGGGGTTCAAGTCCCTCCGCCCGCAGTTCTTATGCGAGACCAAGGTTCTTTAACCCCACCAGAAAAAAAGATTAACCTACCTTACTTAACTTTCCTTTTTGACTAGGTTGATTAGAAGGCGTTAACCCAAGAAATTGCTTCACTGCCAAACGGATTACTTTAGATCTATCCATTTCATGCAATGCGGCATATTTATCAATTTCAGAGACAATTTTCTGTTCAAACTTGGCTCCGATTTGAGTATCTTTGGTAACAGCCACGATTTTACCTCCTTTTAGGATAGATACATAATGAAACATAACAAGAAAAAATGCAATTAAAAATGTTAAACTTTTATAATCTTTTTACTTTTTTTTTAAACATGTCGTCATGTCGTCATTTTAGCAAAATTGGCCAGATTCAAAAAAAACCAATCCGGGAGCATTCTCCCCCTACCCAGAAGTGGTGGAGAAATTTCGAATCCTGAAAGGGGAAAATCGTTTTTTTGTAGACGTTAGTTGAAGGGATTCGATTCTTATCTTAACAATTTTGCAAATTAGATATTAATGTTATCGAGATTAAGGATCATAGTTAAATCCAATGAAGGATGATTCAGTTTTTAGGCTGATGGTTTCCTGTGAAGATGGCTATCCCTTAACTGGTGAACGCCTAGGGGAACTAGGGGTAAGAATAAGTATAAATGGTGAAAATCAAAACAATGAAAAAAATGTAGATATTGACGTTTCCTTGGATGGAAGGGTATTTCCGAACACTGGAGGAATGTCCGTTTCGGAAGTCAGGAATCTCAGACATATGGAAGAAAAAAGAAATTTTGGTGGAAAATTACTAACTTACTTTTACATTAAGACGAAATTGTTAGAAAACGAACTCTTGACAAGAATCTCGAAAAAAAACGGTTCGGGCATTCTGGTTTGCCCCACGAAAGAAATGGAATACCAATCATATAAAAATGCATTAGAGAGCACTAGATTATTTTGGTCTAATAAACATGAATGAAAAAGTAAAATCCTATTTAATTGAATGGATCAAGTTTGAGTTAGAGCAAGAAAGAATAAAAAATTTGGAACCGGAATTAGCTTTCTCTACAGCTTACGAGAAATTAAGTAATTTGGATGAGATTTCTTCTGAATTTAATGAAGAAGATACAGATCTTGCAAATTTAATCGGTGATAAAATTTTAAAAAATAAGAATGATTATGATTATTTAGTTTGGCTATTAAATCAGATTGAAAGCGGAAAGAATATCTCTTCTGCCTTTGCTCATAAGTACACTGTCTCATTTCGGACTGTTGCCGAAACAACGATTACTAGCTCAATTCAACTAAAGTTTTCAGTTGAATCGATTATTTCGATCCCAGAAAACAATGAGGTAGCATTTTATGATATTTTTGGTGAAGAATGGAAGCTAGCAGCATAATCGCCCCGATCGCATTCGAAAGCTACAGGATTGATAAAGCGGATATAGAAATGAAGCCTTATCTTCAGCTACTAGCAAATTACAATCAGGTGGATTTTGTAAATGTCTGGTTTTCTTATGGTTTAAGAGAGCCTACGTTTCTGAAGGCGGATAAGCTGTATGTCGTTGGTTTTAATCTTGAGGTAAAATTTTATAAAAGTGAAATAGCTATTGAAGACCGCGAGAAAGCGGAGAGCATGATAGATTTAAAACTTGGTATTGCAGGGATGTTTAGTGTCGTTGATGAGAATCGTCTTCCATTAGAGGTTGAAGAGAGGCTCATTAAAATTAATGGACCAACTATATTATTTCCTTATGCCAGAGCTGCTATGACTCTGTTACTCTCCCTAGCCGGTTTTCCTGCATTCTTATTCCCTATATTAAATATTAATGAACTCTCAAAAAAGGCCGGCGAAGCAATGGAAGTTAGAGTTGTTGAGTAGTTTCGTATCTAAATCACACATTTATGGAGAAATTTAAATTCTTGTAGTTATCTTTATATAAGATTAATTTTTAAATGTTTTTTTTAAAAGTTGGATTTTTCCATATCAGATCTTCTGTAGTATACTCTGGCTCATCCTCATCGTTCCACAAATCTGGAAATTTAATCTGATCAAAAAATAATTCGTTCATTTTGTGAATATCTTCTATGATCTCTTTTGAAGATTTTTCCAAGAACACCATAGAATCGGGATCTTCTTTTTTTCTCATAAACAAGTGGCGGGATTTTTGATCAGAACCCCGCCGGGTCTCCTCTTTTTAAAGATTCAACAAACTGACTACCTTTCTTTCTTTTCCAAACAGAAATTGGTTCAACTGTTTAAGCCTCTTGGCTCTTTAACTCTTTTATATCCTTCCTGATTGCTTTCAATTCAGGATTCAGTAAGGCATCTCCTGGCATTTTACCAGAAACAAATCTCTCTACTTTATCTAGTACTTCAATGATTCGACTAATCTTCTGTTCGTTGGTCATTTTCTATCACCTTATAATCTTCTACTATAATTGCATTCGGAAAATTCTTCTTCCTAATCTTTTCCTGTTTGGCGGTCTGCTCTATGTATAATTGAAGCTTTTCTATTTCTTCTTTTATCTTAGGATCTATTCGTTTAAGCAAAAACGGAAATCCTTCTCTTGCAATCGCAGTCAAAATTGCCATTGCAATCTTTCCCTTCGGAAGTTCGCTTTCTATCTTATGAGTTTTCGACTGGGATTTCAATCGCTTCACCACGCCATGCTTTACCGGCAATCTTGGCCAAATGTATTGCAAGATTAATAGATTGCTCTGGATTCGCTGACAAAGCTTCCAATGCGCCTTCAGTCACTTTAGCAAAGACAGAACCAAATGAAAATCTTTCTTCCCTAGTCTTTCTTCTCGCTAAAATTTGCTCCTTCTCTAAATTCCATCTTTTTCTTTCCAAATCAAACTCTTCTTGCTGGATCTCCATTTTCCGTTTGTTAGCATACTCGATAGTATCAAGCTTTTCATTCAATGCCTCTTTTTGCTTGTTGATTCTTTGCTCAACTTCTTGGTCATACTCTGCAAACTTGGAAGAATACTTTTTTGTAACTCGTTCTAAATCCTCGGAGTAAAGTCGGTTCATTTCGAAAGTTGCCTTCATAATATCCAAAGGACTAGTTTCGATAACTTGAGGAGGTGGAGCTATTTCCTTTTCTTCCGGTTCAAATACTTTCAATTGACCGGCTGTAAATACTTCACCGTCTTTTTTGATTTCATAAGTAATAAATAAAGGCTGTTTGAGTAAATGATTCAAAACTTTAAAGGAAGTTGGAATATTTTCACCATCGACGATAGTTTTTCCTGTTTCGGTAAAAAATTCAAAGGTATATATGGATTCCGGATACTCACTTTTCCTTTTTCCGTGAGCTGTTTTCATCGATCGAAAAGCTTCGTCTGAGTTTATCATCTGATTATTGTCCTTTTTTTCTTCGCTTATTGTCTGTACAACGTTAAAACAATGTATAAAGATCGTTCCAACAATGTTCTAACTATGTGACTCAAAGATTTTTATTAAGCTTGTCAAGTGAAAACTATGTTATAACTACGTTCTATGCACAAAACTCTCAGGATTCAAGCCAGGTTAAGCGAACATAATTTGATTTTAATATGGGATGATTACAAAAAAGAATTCATGCGGCAAAACGGGATCTACCCTACCGACTCAGATGTGCTAGGCTCAATTCTGTACAAGGCAAAAGAAACAAATTATTTGTACGTAAAAAGGCTGAATGTTTTGAAACTTAAAGAGAGATCAAATCAGGAAGAGAGAGAATTCCGCCTTCTTTCAGAGCTCGTAGAGAATCTAACTGAAGACGAAAAGAAATTAGGTTAGAATTGGGATCTTCAAAATTCCTAGTCTAAAGACTATATATCCAATAATACAAAGTATTAATATAGAAACGATTGCTATGAAAGTATTTCTTATCCCTTGCCATTTTCCGGCATCCTCCGATGCATTCATGGCCAGCTTAGAGTTTTTCTCACTCTCTCTCTTTGTACTTTCAATCGTTCGATCTTGAATACTTTCTTCTTCCACAATGTTCTTCAGAAATTTCTGATATCTTGGCCGGTCTTCAATTGGTAGTTTGATTTCTAAGTCTCTGACAAGTTCTACTTGTTTTGCGATAGATCCGGGAGATTTAGATATCGATGTACAAGAATAGAATAAAGATAAAAGAATCAAAAAACCTAAGTAAAAATGGATCCTTTTCATTATTTTCTCCTTTGCCATTTGTCCCAAGCAAAAGGAAAGATTGGTGATGCAATGAAGATGAGTCCTATGACTGATAAAGACCAAAAAGCCGGGAAGCCCATCGATTCAGTAAGAGATACCATTGGAGCCTTTCCAAAGAATTGAAGTACCGCATCCGCAATAAATCCTAAAAAGAATATTACTATTCCGAATCGTTGTAAGAATTGAAGTATTTTATTTTCGCTTTTCATTTTTTCCTCTTTTTAATAAATCCTATATGACATGGACTTTTCGCCGGTCCTTTAATTGCCTTTCGTAGATCCTCAATTGGAATGAAACAATTATCACCATCATGGTCCTTATAACCGGTAAGAAGTTTACCGAAAGGATCTTTCAGAAATCCACCGATGAATTTATTTTCATAATTGTTTCTTTTTCCACTAAATAAAGTTAAATGTCCTTTCCCTGAAGGATACCAAGGCTTTATATATAGCGAACACATAAAAGGCATTTCCTCTACTGATCTCTCAATTATTCCAGACATCGAGGAGACCTCGTAGTCAAATGTGAAGTCAGTGTCTTTTAATAAATTATTTAAAAGTCTTTTGTGAGCTTCCCAATGAAATCTTGTCTCACCTTTCTTTAAAATATTATCTAAGGCAATCTCGTAAGCGACCTCATCGATTTCATCTTTGATTATTTCTTTTTCCTTTAGAGCTCCACAAAACATAGAACCTGCAGAAAGGAAGCATTTAGAACTTCTATCAAAGAGAAGATGCTCATACTTTTCAAAGTCTATTAGTAAGAATAATTTCTTACCTTTCAAATCATAAACAATTCCATCCTCAATTGTATAAGGATTAATATTATCTCTTTGAGTTTTATACTTTGTCTGAGTAAAAAAAGTATCTGTGTAAAGTGGCATAAGCTTTCTTAAAACAACAATGAACCGATGATAAGAAGTCCGGCTACGAGCACCATTCCGGAGGAATCGTCATCTTTCTTTACAGAGGGCTTAACTTGATTTCTAACAGGAGTTTGCACGATTGGTACACTTGTATTCAATGCTTTCGTTTCAACTTTAATGATTGAGATTCCCGGATTCAACTTCTGAAAATCTCTGATAACTCTTCCTGACGTTTCACCGGTGGCCTTTCCGCTAGCATCGAGATCCACTAAAAAAGAAAACCTTTTTTCTTGTGTGTTAAAAAGTAGTCCCTCAGCCTTTGGATAGTTGTACTTTTTATTTGTTGGAAGATATACATAGAATCGTCCTTTCATTTTCGCTTACTCCTTATTTTATAAATTGCAAATCCGATGATTGCGATTAGTGGAAATGTAATCGCTGCTTTATTACTCAATGATGGTACAAATCGTCTCCAATTCTTAATCTGAAAATGCGACTCATCCGGGAAGCGTACTTTCTTTTTCGTTTTCGGATCGATATTCCAGAAATCTTTTCCCCAAGTTATATCTGAGTTTTTTTCCAAGAGCTTTCTGATATCGTTTTCTCTTTTAGAAAAGTTTACTCCAACGATATCGAAAGCCATTCCATGATTATGTGGTGAGTGGCCAGCTTTTGCATAAGTGACTATCGATCCGGATCTTGTTCTTCCCTGGCCATAAAGATATTCTTGCCTTTCGTTGGTTCTATACGTTTCGTATAGTTTTGATTCTGGAATAAGAGAATGCAAATCTAACCAAAATTTTTTTAATCTTGGAGTTACCTTCTCAATAGAATTCTCAACTTGTTCGAGAGCAAGACTCATATTCCTACTTTCTTGATGAACCTTTTAACTTAGAATAAATAAGAGCAATCCCTCCACCGATAATAAGAAACTTTGTCCAATCAATCGCAGCCTTTACATCTTCTTTTTTATTCCCGGTTACATCAGCAATTACTCGAACTGGATCTACCCAACCACCTTCTTCAAATACATATTCTTTTAAATTTTTAAGATTACTCTTTTTGGATAAAATGAAATCCCTGAAGTCGTTTATATCCGGATCGGTGGAAAATAAATTCGTAGTAAAGGATTTTTTGAATACTGTTCCTTGCTTAACTTGGAAGGAAATTCTCTTCAGCTCCGGATTCAATTTCAAATTTTTGAATTTTGATAGATATGATAATTCCTCAACGGAAAATCCAATTGGCTGAGTCAATCCGCTCTCTGAGTAATCAATAGCATATCGAGGAACACTATTCTTACTATTTGCTTCCCATGGAACATCCCATCCAGGAATAAAGGAAGCCTCGGGCATCGTTTGAATAAATCTATTTTGATCTTGCGGTAATATTGCCATCTTTTTTTCCTTTGCTTAATAATTCATAAATTTTGGATACAAATCCTTTCACTTCTTTAACGGTAGATTCTACTTCTTTGTTATTTAGAAGAATCTCTTGAATCTTTTCATTGTATTCTTTCTCAAGTCCGGAAATCTTCTTAGTCATTTCCTTGTCTAATTGCATGATTTTAATTTGAACTTGAGTACGTACAAAGTAAGTTAATACAAGTGAAAGAATTGAAATTAAAGGATATAGGTCTTTGATATTTTCCATGTTAGTATCGAATCCAGCAATTTTCCGTATATGTAGCCGGGGATGTTTCGTCACCAAGTCTTGGAGATCCATTTCCATCCTCGATTTGGAAAATATCGTTTGTTAAGTTTCCATCGGCAGTGATGATTTCAATGATTGTTCCAGAACCTGCATTTACGTTAGTTGATCTAATCGGAATCCCGTTAGCCTTACCAAATCTAAACCTCTGCATTTTATCATCAGCATAATCACCAATACTGCCACCATTGTAAGGCTGTCCATTGGCTTTGTTTCCATTTCCAGATTGACCCCAGATCCTTGGAGAACGTCCCCTTCTATCCCAAAGCTGAATTGTTCTATTGGCTGCCCAGTCAGCCGATGCACTTACTCCCCGCGTGACAATTGTTCCTGAAGAATTACGCACTACTAAATTTGGGAAATTATTCCATAACCATAAAAATAGATCTAATGCTTGGTTACTGGCAAGTTCAGTTGCATTGGAAGAATCATTTCCAATAGTTCCTCCTCTGACATATAGCCACCTACCAGACGTTTGATTTCGCATGGTGTATTTTATATCTCCAACTTCTGAGCCATCGGAGGATAGTTCAAGATCGGAAATCTGTTTTTGAAGCTTACCTATTGCTTGTAAAAGTGAATCTGTTTCGGAGATCGTTCCTCCGGAAGTTAAACTAAGTCCTGTAAGTGGCCTAGAAAAAATATTTGAAATTTGATTCTGAAGCTTCCCTAGAGCTCCAAGGATTGTATCGGTAGCCGTGATATTTCCACCGGTTAAGATTGAAAGACCTGTTAGGTTTACATTGAGAACGTTTACGATAAAATTTGAAATGAAGTTTTTTATTTTTCCGAAAGCCAATAAGATAGAATCGGAAGATAAAATATTTCCTGAAATTTCTGTTAATCCGGTTAAGATAGAATTCCTTACCCGGTCTTCTGTAAAATATTTGTTTATAGATCCTTCAGCTAATGAATCGGTAGATCCTGGACTAGAAACAATCGGTATATAAGCTGATCCGCTCCATCGATAAGATAGATTTGTATCTAATGCAATGTAGATCTTTCCAGACTCTCCGGAAGCCGGGAAGCTTGCAAGATTAGAAAATTCTAATACATCGTCTACGTAGCTAGGAAGAAGTGAAGCAGGAATCTTTCCTCCGGCATCGAGAGAAACCTTTGAGTCCAAAGCATTTGAGAGTCCAGAAACTTCAGGTATCGATGATGGAAATGATGAGGGCTTATTCTGAATTTGATTATAAGATGGACGGTTTTGAATGATAACAGGAAACGCTGGATTGGATTTATCTATTACTAGTCCTGTACCGGCTGACGCAAAAATATCAGAAAGTTTTGCGGATAAAGCATTTGTAAAAAATGCAAATTTTTGAGTTAGTCCATCTATTTGATCAGTAGAAAAAACTTCCACAAATTCATTAAGGTATTGTCTTGAACCATTTAAAACTTCTGTTTCTGGAATAGGATCATACAACAAGTTATCTATACGCTGAGAAATTAACTCTACATTATTTTGCAATATGGCATCTGCATTTATTCTTGCAGCTTCTTCATTGTTTAATTCGGTATTTAAATCAGAAATATCTTCTTCAATTGTTTTAAGCTTATCATTTATGATATCAAATCCATTATAGGTAGCGTCAAAATGTTCAGGCTGTCCTGGATTATCAAAATTAGCTTCGCAAAAGTCGGCTAACGCTTCTAATTGCGGTAAGAGCTCATCTAATGTAGCTTTATCTTCCCAGGACATTTTCTTTAATACTCCAAGGTAAAGTTAACTCTACCTGCGACAGCAATTTCAGTTTGTTGAATTTTAGGTAAGAAAGGAACGATATACAAAAACTCATAATCATTCGTGTTTTCAATCAGGATCTCTTCAGTTGAAGAAAATGTATTCGATTGAACGATATATACACCTACAAGCTGTTTCTTCACCTTTCTAGAAAGTACGATCTTTCCAGTCGTTGCCTCCAAGTAATTGTTTTGTGAATTGGCAGGGAAGTCTGCAAACTCCGGAATCTCCTTGTAATTGATACGGAATGGAAAATTTGTTTGTAGAGCCTCTGGAGCGATCTGAGGAATATCTGAGTTTGCAGAAATTAAGGTATTGAAAATCCCAATGTTTGGATCTATGATTTTATCGAAATCATCGTTATATACACTCTCAATATTCTCATTCGCTAGAAGAAAAGCCAATTGAACTGGATTTTCTAATGCAAGCTTTGATCTAAAATAATAAGTCATAAAAAGAGGATTACTTATTTTTAGATTTCTCGCTTTCTCAATATTTACCTTTGTGATAGAAGCTGTCTCAGTATAACGCGAGAAATGATCTGGTGCTGGAAGTTCATTCTCACGTCTAAAACTTTGAGTAAATATAAACGCATGAGAAACGTTAATTAACATGCTAAATTTCCTCTACGACCAATGCAATAGCTACATCTCTCGGATCTACACCAACATTATTCGTACTTAATTGAACTTCTAAGTTATCTGTTACTCCAAGAACCGGTTTTTTGCCAGGTATAGGAAAAACATTGTACGCTGGAGAACCATGTATTGCGCCTGCTACTGCTAGAGACATTGATCCTTCAATGATTCCACCTGTCCGTTGAATCGACGAAGAAATTAAGTCGACCATTACATTATCGAGACCAGGTTTATATCTTAAAATCCATCCATTGATTCGAATATCTGTATCAAAAGAATTCGCCAGAGTTATTGCAGTTTGGGAGTTTTTTTGAGGAAGAACAGAATCAGAGTTTCCTGCTAGAAAGTAATAGGGTTTCTTCTTTGCATACTCAGGATCATCCTCAACTACTTCCTCTACCAGTAAACTTACAGATACATCCTTTTCGGATATTCCAACGGCCTGAGTTTGGAGTTTAATCTCAATTGTTTCACCAGATCCTATCATTGGCTTTCTGCCAAGCAGAGGAAAGCAATGAAATCCCGGTTGTCCATATGGTGCACCAATGACTGAAAGAGGAAGATAACCTCTGATTAGATTTTTTATCGATTTACTTTCTAAATTGAAGCCAACATCTTCCAATCCTGGTTTGTACCGTAGTACTATACCATGGATTCTTTTCTTTATGTTTACCTTAGAAGTTAATATAATTGCTCTCTGAAATGAATTGGAATTTGCTCCGATTGCCTTAGAGTATCCAGATAATAATGTGAACTTATTTTTGATTTGAGTTGCCGACATATGTTATTTCCCAAAAATTCGAATTCCAGGGAGCTTGGCCTCCCTGGAAAAGGTTAAATGCTATTTGTTAACTGATTTCTCTTCGATCACGAAGAGTCTTCCAACTAACAAATAGTCAACAAGAGTATTTCCTGGAGTTACACCATCTTCAGGTGTACCAATAATTGAGAAGGTTTGGCCTTGCTCAACATTCAAAGGAAGACGAATGATATTTCTTTCATTTTCTATTGAACCTTCAGGATAAACCCATCCAGCTACCGTTTCATTGGATGGGCTGATACCATTGCCAACTTTTTGGTAACCAAGAATCTGAGGAAGAGGATCATGCGCTTCGATAGCAAGAAAGCTTCGCACTTCATCTTTACCAAGAGTCACTTTGAATTTTGTCTGATTCAAAAGCTTGGTTAAAGCGCTTAACGGCGCATAATCGTTTGCAGGACCGGCTAGATTCAAAGGAGTGAAATCAGGACCAAAACTGTATAGTTTCAAACCTAATGTCTTTCCCGCAGCTCCATCGAATGGGTTCTTTCCATTCGTATTGTAAAGAGCCTTTCCAGGGTAATTTTTTCTTACCTCTTCACCACCAAACAAAATGATTCTAGTAGAACCTGCTTCATACTTGAAGACAGATTGTTTTGTATCAAAGAGTTTACCGGACGAGATTACATCTCGTACCGGGTCTTTTTTCTTTTTCGCTTGTGTTTCCATAGTTATTTGTTGCTTCTCCTTGCCTAACTAGGCTTTAACTATTTCTTTTCTTCTTTTGATCTACTTTCCGATATCGGAATAGATATCCGAATCAGTGCCAGCAAGAGAATAAATTGGATCAGGATCACCATCTAATTCAAATTCTGGAGTTTCATTTACATTTCCAGCTAGAGACAATTGACTATTGCTTGGCTGAACATACTGGATCTTTCCATCTTGAAAGGCCTTTCTAATACGAGAGTCAACCTCTTGATTGATTTGGTTTTCCAACTCTTCACCAGACATTTCCTCGTAGTCTTCTTCACCTGACAATGCATCTACGATACCTGCCGGAAGAGCCTTTTGAATCGTAGGTATCTTTGTTGCAAGATGAATCGAAGCGGCAATGCTTCCACCTACTAGACCAACTCTAACGAGCTTATCTTTTACAGATCCTTGGAATTTGATCGCAGCCACGGAGATCCCACTTGAAACAAGAACTGTTCCGGTTTCCGGAGATTCTTTCAAGATCTGCTTTGCATAATCCATAGTTGAAAGGAATCGATTGAGAGCATAACCAACAAAGGCAGCTCCTCCGATCTTTGCGCCTGACATAAGTTCTGTTTTAAAAGACATCTTACGCCACCTTGCCAGAGATTTTGGAAACGTTTTTCTTGACTCGTTCCTTAATCGACTGGGCTTTCAAGTACGGAGCTAATTTCTTAGCATTCCTATCCTGTACGGATTTGACTCTTTGCTCATAGCGTAACCATACCTCAGCGGAGGCTGATTCCTTGGGACGCTTAGGCATTTTAATGAGTTTGGGTTTCTTCATTTTCGCTTACCTATTTGCTTTTCTTTCCTACTAAAAAAATGACACCAATGACAGCGACTCCTCCTAGTATCAAAGGAAGTTTACTATCTTCTTTTATGCTGTGAGTGATTTCAGAATCGAAAACTCCTCCGGCTTTTGCAGATCTATCTGTTATCTTCGATGGGGCTGTGACAGTTGGCCTTGCAACTTTAATGCTCGATACTTTCGAAGATGAGGCTCGCTTCACTTTTACCGGAGCTTTTGTCTTTCTTATTAAATCTAAAATAGCAGTATTACGTTTGTTTTTCGCTTGGTTACGTGCTTGTTTCTTTTGAGCAGCTCCCTGTTGCATGGTACTTGCCGCGCTCATGGCCATCGGTATAAATTGAGCAAATCCTAATTCTCCGTTCATCTCATCCTCTTCGATACTTTCGCTTGTTTCTGGATCTTCTTCGCTTTGAATGTCTTCATAGCTTTCACCGCTTTCAAAATCTTCCTCGGTTTGCTCTTCTTCCTCTTCTTCTGGCTCTTCCGGAGATCCTTCCGGATTGAGTAGGCCTCCAGCTCCTTCAGCTACCTGAGAAAGCACATCCCCGGCTCCTTTGGCCAAATTTGAAACTCCCTTACTCAATCCCTTGCCAACGTCTGACCAAGCCTTTCCATAGGCCTTTACGCCGCTAGAAATGCCCTTCTGGACGCCCTTAGTGGCCTTGGAGACCGATTTCCCGACGTTTCTAAATCCTTTGGTTAAGCCTTTAGCTTTGAATTTAGGAGCTCTGAATTTTGTTTTGAATTTTGGAAGTTTTGGAGCTTTGGGTAACTTGATACCCTTGAAACCTTTAAAGCCTTTGAATCCGCCAAATCCTTCTAAGGTTTCTATTTCGTGAATGTTTCCATCATAGTCACCGTAGACTAAGACAGTGTCTTCATTCTCATCCTCAAAGCCATAAACAAGTAGACCAGTATCTTCATCTTCACCTAATAGAAAATACTCTTCTCCATCGTCACCGGATAACAATATAGGTTCATCGGAGAATATGGGAGCGACTATCTCTTCACCATGAAGAGTAGAATTATAGCTTACTAAATAATTTTGAATTGATTGAGGGGGCATTTCGTCCCCCTCTAATCTTACTGATTCCACTTGTGTCATTTTCGCTTGGAATGAATCACTTATCTTTTTTATAATTTGTAAAGATAAAATATTCTCAGAACGTAACTTGTCTTAAAGTTAGCCAAATGGCTGAGATGCATACAAGTTAGTCAATGTTATCCATTTGGCTGAGTTGCATCCAACTTAGTCAAAGTTATCCATTTGGATGCATTGTATCCTGGCACTTAACTCTTCTTTGGGTGGTTTTTTTCATAGAAAACTCTTCGAAACTGAGGTATATAGAGAGTTTTTCCAAAGACATTGTAAGGATAGGTGCAATCGTATGGAGTCCATTCGCTTCCTATAATGTCTTTGTCTCTGAATTCTACAAAGATATGTCTTGGTCTTTCATATCTTCCGGTAACTACGAGACGAGTTTCAAAATTATTTTTAAAGAGTTCATTCTTCAATCGAAAGAAACTTAATGAAAGAATGGATCTATCGTCGCAATCAAATGGAAAATCTGTATTTGCATTCTCTAAAAGAATCTTTGGCCTACTAACGTGCTCTTTTTTTTCTGGATCGCGTACGTACCGGATAGATTTTATCAATTCATAAAACTCTTTGATAGAAAGATCTTTCAATGGCCTTCCCCAGTGAGTGAAGAGTAATAAATCTGTCCAATAGAGCCTTGCTAAATCAAAGCAATCGGCAACTGTATCTTTGTAAGAAATTAATGGTTTTGTGGTGCGGGTGTATTCCCCGATCTTTTCAACTTTTCGCATAGTCGAAATTCGGGGTGGAAATCAAGGATTAAGTCAAGAGGCTTTTTTAGATTTTTTCTTATGTTTAACAGGAGTTCCATCCGGATGAGTCGCCTTGGAAAGATCAAATCTTTCATTTGCTGATTCAGTAATTATCTTTCTCAATTTTTTAGCCTCAGACTTGCCTGGAACCACAACTTGAAAAGTAACCTTATTTTTCATCTTTTTCATCTCCTTCATTTAGATTTATTTTCTCATCTTGATCAAGCATATAATCGTAGGCTGTAATGATAAAATAAAGCCTCATTCGCTTGGTATCTTTTAACTTACGGTAAATAACCTTAATAACAGTTGGATTTCCTTTTTCAAGATAGCCAATCGCCTCGAAACAGCCATCTTTCCTTTTGAATTCCAAATATTTTCCATAAGTAAAAAATGCATGAATGTCCTGAAATTGTAATCCATGATCTTCAACATGTGTGCGATTGATACCTTCATCGTAAAAAAACTGGAAGAACCATTCGCTTGGTTCAAAATTAAAAATATTCTCCTTCATGGCGAAAATAGATCTTGCTCCACGGCTCTCTGAAGTATGGTTTCCCTCTTCTTAACCAGCTTGTCCCTCTTATCGTTAACATAGTTAAGATTATTGATCGTGGTCGATAGTTCCCTATCGACCTCCATCATTTCAGCTTCGACTTTCTCCAATTCCTTTTTCCATATCGGTTTAAGATTTGATGAATCCATATAAGCCTTTGCCGGTTCAGTTCTCTTGAGTGCGCCCATCTGTACTTGATTCCTCAATATTGTTGTTTGGTTCAATAATAGAAGCATCTGCTCCGCTAGCTTGCTCAACATGTGAATTGTTCTGATTGGTAGATGGGTTTTGATTCTCTTTGGACAATTTATCTTGAATTGCCTTGTGCATTGATAAACCAAGGTAACGTTGGGGAAACTCTGAGATATTTATCAAATCCTCATCTGAAGGATAGCCTTCATATACTGGATTAAATTTATGGTGGTAACACCAGCTCACCCAGATTAAGTTTTGCAAAACCAGAAAGGCTTCGAAAGTAGTAATTGGGCTAAAACTACGATTAACCAACAAGGCATTTACCTCAGCTCTGAATTGCTCCAAATCCGTACTTGCTGGGACTTGGTTTTCAAATAAAATCACAGCAATTTCTAAATATGTTCTCATCTTATTCCTCCGATGAATAATATTTTATCTCTTTCCATTTTCGCTTTTATAAATGAAAACTCTTTATCATATTCTATTAAAACATGATCATCACATAATAAACGGCCATTAACGATTTGCTTTCCGAAAGACTCGCATCCTTGAGCTTCACAAAATTCTTGAAGTCTTCTTTTTTGCGTAAAATCTGAGAAAGCCATTAATTTTCTTTTCCTCGATAGATAGAAGATCGAGTGACATACTCGCCATGAGTTCGTAAAATCCTTTGGCATTCTTCAAACGTTCCTGTATGAACTAGAGAATCAAAAATGAAGGCTCTAAACATTTCTTCGAATAGGCCACCGGTAATAGGTTCCAATCTCACAGCCGGTCTCATAGCTCTCTCCTGTCCTTCCTGGATATGTAGTCCAAAATTTCTATTAGTACAATAAAAACTAAAAGACTATACGGGATGCGCTCCGGAGCCCAAAAGTTCTTTGATCCCGAAAGACGAAAAATCCAAAAGGTAAGGATAAATGAAGTAACAATGATTATCAGCTTTCTCATTCGTATCCTATCTCAATTCGGAATAGCTTTCCAATTCTCTTTCTGTAATAATCTTCCTTTCGTTTCGAATACTTTCTAAGAGTTGTAAAGATAGTGAAGTTGTAATGATCCTGAAAGAATAATAATAGATACTTTCCTTTCTTCATTAGTTTGAATGTTCCTCCTGGATATCGAGTATCATAATTCAAGAAAGGTTCACTCAAGTCTTCTAGGTTAACAACAAGCACCTCGATGAGAGCAGAGAATTTAGGTATAGACTTACCTAAAGTTCCAAACTTGAGATAATAGTTTGAAAATTTAATACTATTCCTAATCCATTCTGGATTCTTTTTTAGTTCTGCAAGTTGCGCCTTAGTAAATCTATTCGCATCCATCGAATCAAGAGGGCTTATTCGTTGCTTAAATGTAAAATCACTCATACTAAAATATCCTTGCGATAACATAACCTATGACAAATGATACAAGAACTATCATCGTCTCTGAATCAATAGAAACATCACAAATCGGTATCATTTTAATAACGTCGTAATGGCGAATTCGACACCTAAGATAAATATAGATCTTTTGAAATAATCTATATCATCCAAGACTTGATCTTCACTTCCACTATAGAGTTTTCTCGCCTCCGCTTCCGCTTTTGATCTCAAATCCTCAATCTTTTGAATCGGTATCTCCATTTTACTTTTCTCCTTTTTGAAAGTTTTTGTTAAAATGACGACATGACGACATGGCTTAATTTTGCTCATTTACCAGGAATTGTTTACCGGAAGAATTCGTTCTTCTTCTCTCGAATCCTAATTGAACCAAGCCTCTACCTATCCAACGAACGTCCATTTTGAAGAAAGGATGCTTTGGATGAATGTATAGGTAAATATCAGTAGCACTTAACCATTTATGCTTTTTATTTTTAAGATTTATTTGGTTTAAAGGTAGTGGCCGGAAGTATCTAAGAATGATCTCAAATTCATTATTAGAATATTCGTATTGAAGATTATTTGTTGTAATCGCAAAATTCTCTTCCGGAGTCATTCGAATGTTTTGAATCTTTGCCTTAGTATATTTTTGATATACTTGCGACCAAAATTTTTCTATAGGTATTCTTTGGAATTTTGAAACTTTAATTGGCTCTGCTAAAGAGAAGACTATGAATCGACGGTTTCCGGTATTATCAATTAGAAACTCAACCTTATTGCATGCACCAAGAAAATTGGCCATCCTATCCCACTGTCGAGCGTTCTTACCGTAAGCAGCTCTTTCGATTGCGAATGAACTTGAAAGAAAGGCTTTTAAATCAGCGGCTTCGGTTTTCTTTGTTATCCGGTCAATCTCATCTAAATTCCAAATAAAGACTCCGGAAGCCATCATCACCAAATCTTTAGATTTGAAATTTTCGGGAATCCGAGCTGTATAGTATGGAAGCAATGCTTTCGGAATTAATCCATTAATGAAGGTAGATTTATACCATCCCTGTGCTCCTTGAAGAATGAGACAAAATTCATTTCTAAAAGGCAAATCTGAATATAAAGTATGAAGAGAAGCCAAGAGCCACTTCTCAAAATAGGTTCTAAATTTAATTTCATTCGTAACCTTAATACAAGAGCATACTTGCCCGATCCAATCGGTCTTTCCATCCCATTGGTCAGCTATTGAAGGAAAGTATTCTTTAACTGGATGATAAGAAGGAATGAAACTCGAATTAAGGATAGAAAGAAGTGTATCTTTAGAAATATACTTAAATTCTTTTTGTCTTCTAAGGCTAAGGTAAAGATCTGAAAAATCTCTATCACTCCAAAGAATATAATCTTTGGAGCCTTTCGGTTTAAATTCTAGGCATTGGTTTAAAACATTGAATCTTGCTACCAAATTTTCATTTAGGTAATTCTCAAGTTTATGGACTTCTCCGTCATAGTCGATCTTATCAGATTTCTTTTGAACTTTTGTCGTATCAATTTTTTCCGATACAATTAATTCGACCTTTCTCTTACCGATAGAATTGGCCACTGCTTGGCCTAACTGATCAAAGTATTTATTCTCGATATGCTTTTTTACACTGAGTGCACCTGTTCCATTTAATGAAAATATTACTCTTGCATCAGTTAATTTATGAAGTGCAAACTCCTTAAAAAAACGATCATAATACATTTTAGGAATGACCTTTTCAATTTCTTTCTTTATTTGATTTTCAATTTGATCAGACATATCCTCGAATCCTTGAAGGCTTTAAAATACTGACTTTGATTTTCTTAAAATAATCTGATAAGCAGAATTTGCATAAATTATATTGGTATAACTTAACATTGATTGCACCACAACTTGCACATTTTGGAATCTCAACTTCCTTTTCTTTATACTGATTATTCATTCTCTACGCGATCTTCCCGAAATTTTTCATAATGGCATCTTTCGATAAATTTGAATGTAAATAAGTACGAGCTAAGATATCTGGACTGTTTCCCATAAACTCGGATACTGCTCCGATATCATTCCCATCTTTAATTTGATTTGTTGCGAAGGTATGCCTAAATAAGTAAGGATAGATTCTTCTTTTAAGAAGATTCTTAGATAATTTATTAACCATCTTTTCAATGGCGTTTACCGAAAGAGGGTCTCCGGTTACTGATTCGAATAGATGAGTCTTCCCTTCATAGGTTGATCGAATCTCTTCAAATAGTAATTTAGGAATTAAGATAAAACGAATTCGCTCCTGTTTTCCATTGATTTTAATTTCTATGTCACCATCTAAAGGTGCACAGTCTTTAAGCTTTATGCGTGTTATCTCACCTGGACGAATTCCAGTAGCCCAAAGGAATCTACATAAGACTCTCTGACGATCTGTAGCGTGTTTTACGATACGTTCCATTTCTGAGACCGTCAAAAGATCCGATTCCCTCAGTCTGTTATTCGGGATCTTCATTTTTATTGAGTCTTTAATAACTTTGTGTAAATATTCTACAAATCCTTCAAATTTAGGATTTCCAACTGTCGATAATTTAACAGCGAGCAATAAGGCGAATTTATCAGCCTTCAATGTTTTTGTGGAAATTCCTAACCTTCTTCGCTCTAATAAATAATTAACTAAAGTTTCAGGATCTATTTTTTTGCAATTTGTAGTTTTAAAGAAAAATAAAACTCTATTCTTGTCTCTCTTATTCAGGAGATTAAATTTAATTTTGTTATGCGATATACTTCTATTCATTGTTATACTAATCGTATAACCATGAGTCTAAAATTAAAAATTAGTTAGGTGATATTATCTCTAAATTAGGCTGAGGAATTCAAGTCCCTCCGCCCGCAGTTCTCATTAACATCCCACACAAACTCTCCTTCCTCTCGACTCCCTAGAAGAAGACTCCTCAGACCATCTGCATACCTTACGTTCCCTAGAAAGCTCATCTCGTCTAAGTATAGCTGGCTCCACTTAGGACTTATATAGTGGTAACTTCTAAAGGACTGCTTTAAGATATTATTCCTTGCTTCCGCTCCATTTGAGGATACTCCTTCTTTCGTCACCCACCTTTCTCTACTTAGGTTATA
The DNA here is from genome assembly GCF_003114855.1 of Leptospira ryugenii. NCBI lineage: Bacteria > Pseudomonadati > Spirochaetota > Leptospiria > Leptospirales > Leptospiraceae > Leptospira > Leptospira ryugenii. The sequence continues at coordinate 81,532 of NZ_BFBB01000003.1, forward strand.
CCTAGGATCATTACTCTTCTTACTATGATTCACCATCCTATGGTTCTTTCTATCCCAGATAAATGTGTAGCCTTCATCTGTGAAAAGTATGGTGTTCTTTGGTATCTTGTCATCTAAGTCTTTTGCGAGATACCTCTCATGGTTTAAGGGTATACTCTTATAAAAAGTCATTCCGTGGTTTATCCCTACTGTATGAACTAATACTCCCTTTTGTTCCCCTCCAAGTGAGTTACTTAAGTAGATAGATGAAGTTCCCGTCTTATACCGCCTACTTCGGTGTTTGTTGGCTCTTAGGCTGGAACTATAGAGCACTACACTATCCGCAACCGCAACAGGCTGATTCATAAGGGATTTTTTGAGGTCTCCTTCTAAGGGTAACCTTACCTCTTTACTTGCTTCCTCTAGTTCTTGGTAGAGTTGTTTCTTCAGGCTTACATTTAGAAGTGTGAGGAATACTTGGATTCGCTTCTTTAAAAAATAGGCAGTATTGTAGGGAAGGTTTAGCTTTCTTGCTATCTCTTGGGAGGTCACTACCTTAGGGTATTGGAGGATTTGATCCTGTAAGATGAAGGATATATAGGATAGAGGTAGTTTGGTATTCTGGAAGGGAGTATTGGCTGTTAGGCTGATTTGTTTATGGCAATGAGAACAGCGTGCCACGGATTCCCTTCCCTTTACCTTAAAGTAACTGAGCCTTGGGTCTTTTCTGGATTCTTTACAATCACATTGTTTGGGGAAAAGAGTTTGGAGGATATGGAGTGTTCTAAGAGTGTATTCCTTTCTGATGATAGGAGTATCTAGGATGTTGATATGCTTAGGGTATGGTCTATAGGTGTTAGGAAGGAACTTGGATAAGAGAGATGAGGGTGGGAGTGAATGAGAACGGCGAGAGGTAAATTTTGTGTGGCTTCTTGGGGAGGTTCTTGTCATTTTAAGGCTCTGGGCTTGTAAGTCTGTGGAATTGGATAGAATAGCAGTATTAGGGTGAATTTCTTTCGAATTGGTATTTATCATGCCTTGGTCTCCATTATACGATGCTTGGAGAACTGTCAAGGAAGAATGTACATAGGCATGAGTAATCGCTAAGAATCTTTGCTTTGGGCGAGTCCCCTACACTTCGTTACGGGGTCGGAGTTCTTCGGAGTCCGCTATTCGCTCCCGTCCCTCACCTCATTTCTGGTTGGCGGTGAGTGACCAAGTCCTCCGAGTTCCTCTCGCAGAGAAATAAAAATCGATATCCAAAATTTAATTTTGTTGCTCTCTTGATCGCATCTCTCTACGTTAGCTTTTTGATAGATTGCTACCCGTTATACGTTTACATTGTGCTATCAATTAAATTATCGTAGGTAAAAAACATGGCAGAAAACGAAACCGATTCAAATCAACAAGTTGATGATAAAAGCAAACTTACGCTCATAGAATTAGTTGGATGTATTTTATTAATTGTAGCTCTAAAAGATCTCCCTTTATTTATTTTATTATTCCCGATAGGTGTTATACTTTTAAGAAAAAAAATATTACTTTTATTCAAATCTATAAAAAAAACAGGAGAATATACATTAGGCAAAATGCTTTTATTTGGCTACATTATTTCTGCATGTATAATGATCTCTATAAAAACACCTGAGTTACTTTCCATAAGGGAAAAAAATCTTACTTATGAAGAAGGAAAAAAGTTAATCGAAATTGGAAATATAGACGAAGGTCTCACCAAATTAGAATCAATTAAAGATAGATTGAAGGATGAGGAACTATTACTTTATGAAAATACACTCCTAGCAATAAAAATACGTGCGAAAGAGAATATAAGGGAGATAAAACATTTTAACGACCTTTTGAAATCAATTACAGAAGAGCAGTTCTTATCCATAGAGGAAGGAAATTTTCTCAATTTAACTCCTAACAATGATTTAAATAAACTATTGAGCCAAACCTTAAAAAATAATAAAAAAATATGGACTCAAATGAAATTAGAACAATTGAAACTGGAAGAAATGAAATTAATTGTTGCAGAAAAGAAAGAAAGACAGAAGAAAATAGATAGTCACTTTTCTTATTTCAATGGCTCGAATAAACGTTTAGTTGAATATGTAAAGGATAGATTACATGATCCGAGTAGTTTTGAACATGTGAAAACTGTTTACAGCGATAAGGGAAAATATATTGATATAACTATGGCATATCGGGCAAAAAATGTTTTTGGTGGTCTAGTGCTAAATTCAATAAAAGCTCATCTCTATTTAGAAAATAACCATCTAGAAGTCTTTCAATAAACAAAAAAAAATGAAGAACTAAATTTTAAATTCGTCTAACATATACATTGCTGTCATTGGTAAAATTCGAAATCTTTCGAGATGACCAATGAACAAGTTTGGAAAAGAAAGCATGGTTCCCGATCCATTTCAAAATCGGGCAATGTATGTGATAGAGAAGGCTGGTTGAAAAAATGTAATTCCTCGTCCGTAATGATCAGCCTTAAATTGAAAGATCATCTTCAACCTGAAACTTTTTCTCTGTGATAATAATCTAATCTTTTCAGCAGAGAAATTTACTGTTCCCGCTCCTTCTTATTCATATCAGCCAGTAAGTCTTGAATTCCTGCAAATTGTTCGTAAATTGTAATTAACACATGTTTACCCTTACTGCTCAATGAAATTAATTTTTGACTTTTATCCTAAGGATTATCCTTTTCGATAATCAATTTCTGTTGAATCAGTCTTTTTATTATCTCTATTCCAGTGGAGTTATCTATAATATTCGTTTCAATTGCTTCCATTTTGGAACAGGACTTTAAATAATCAATGTGAGATAAAATTGCAAAATCATCTACGCCGAATAAACCATTGCTAGAGAGAACGGGCTTTACGAGGAGTCGGATAAATTTTCCTAATCTCCAAACTAGAAATGTTGGCTCGGAGGATAAGTAAGGAAATTTGTAGAGATCGTTCATTTTGTTATAATATTTACTTTAAGTAGAATCTTGAATTTTCTGATTGTTTTGCTGATTATCTTTTTGAAACGAGTTTTTCGTAATTTTGTAAGTTCCTCGACTTTTCCTTTACTTTGTTGATTTTTGAAAGATCGAATACTTGACTAGATATATAAGTTATACGGTTAAGATCAATTCCGTCAAAAATTTTGAATGTATAAAATAAAGATTCTACTACCATTTGATAAAATTTCAAGAGCAACAAATTCTCGATATCGTTCTTAACTTCTGAATTACTTATTTACATCTAGCTGTAGCAACGAAAAGGAAAAATACTACTCACGAAGGTGCAAAACACAAATTGATATATTTATATCGCAAAACACTTAGAATTCTCATGATAAAATTGGAGCTGGGATTGCCTCATCGGACTTGTGGAAATCCGACTAATGCCTCAGGCAAGGTATCCTAGAGGGAGAGGATTTTCCTATTATTATCAAGGTTTAAGGATAAATAGTAAAAAAACGGGATAATCTAGCTCAATGACTAATTCTTTCAATCTAATTGGTCTTCGAAATCCTACCCCATATACCTCAAACATTGAAAATTCAAATAACCAGTAGCGAGGAGACTGTACATTATAAGGAAGTTATTGTATAAAAATTTGATCAATCATTCAATGGAGCAATTCCCTACTTAGTTTCCTTTTTTTGAAGTAATTATCCAAGTAAGGCGAGTGGCTAGAGAAGCAAGTCAGGAAATCCGAAGCTGCCCCCCTTGCCGTTATTTTTAGTCTTTATTAAAATTATCCCTAATTAACAAATAGACAGAATTAACCTTTTGTTAGGTTATAGAAGCGAGAGCTAAAAACCCTTGCTTTATTTATGCATTGTGGAGAATATATGTCTGCTGACGATCAATTAACCAGAGGATTTACTCAAGCTTTACTTGAGAGAATTGGACATCCTTTCATAGGTTCATTTTTCTTTACTTTTATCTTAACAAACTACGACATTCTAATAGAATTATTTGTAAACATACAAGACCCTCTAGCTGTATTTTTTTTCAAAGACTCGCTTTATAGTGATTCGCTTTACCGAATAGGTTTACCAGCAGGAATGATGCTTGTTTTTCCTATATTCATTCAAAATTTAAGTGATATAGTTTATACTTACTTCAAAGAGAAAACTAATACTTACATTGAAAATCGAAAGGAAAAAGAGAAGCTCGAAATTCATCTAAATAACATTAAAAATCTTCAGCGTAAGCTGGAAAAGCAAATCGATTTAAATAATCAAATCACCAAACAATCTATTTCAATCATTGAAATCTTACTTAATTTATTAAAATCCCATGAAAAAAAACCATATTTACAAATTTTAGAAAGTAATGAATTACTCGAACAGGATGAGCTTGTCTCCTTCCTAACGAAAGAAAGTAAAATAACGTTTTTTAATAAAAATTTAACTTTTGTTGGAAGAGTATATTATAAAATTAATGACTACATATACATAGTTGAGTGTTTTGATGATGAACTATTAAAGAAATACCTTAAGATAAAATTAAAAGAAAAAATAGAACCTTTGCCTTGGAGTACTACCTACGTTGAAGTTGAAAGAAAAGGCGAATTTAATTTACGAGAAGAAAACAGCAGATCAATACGATTAATTTGTGCTAAACATCCTATTCAAACTGAATTCAAAATAGAAATTAATTCTATTAATAATCGAGAAATTAAAGAAAATCCCAATTTTTATCTCGAAAATATACTAAAAAGAAAAACACCGAAACCTATTGTTTATAAGAATAGATGGCATTATTTCAAAACATTCATATTTGGCAAAGAAGACGAAGAATAATCAAAGAGTATCCTTATTGAACACTATTGCTTCTTATTCTTACAATAGGGAGGACATATTGTAAAATATTGTCTTTCCATCCCATCGTCTATTCTATACAACTTACATCCTTCTACATTAAATAGGTCGTTATTATATTTCCTTTTCAAAGCAATTCGATCTCTTCCCATGGATACCTTAACTTTAACGCTTACTAGAAATAGAATAGCTCCAATTATTATCCTGACCTTTTCGTGACCTTATTCTGGAAAACGATCGCTCTAATTTTTATATTCGAAAATTAATTACAAATGTTAATTATCTACTATATGAAAGTAACTTAACTTAATATAAGACCAGTCATCTCAACCCTACGATATAATTTTCAAGCATTGAGTTTATAAAAACCCAGCTTTGTTATCCCATCCTAACGCAAAACTTAGCCGTTATTTTCTTTTAGAATTAATTAGCAGGTTATTTTTTTAGTTGACAAAAAGTCTGAGATCGTGATATTATCCCTGCCCCTTTTCAAACTAGAGAGAAGTTAGAGGCAAGGAGACCACTATATGTTTATAAGACGATTAAAGTGTATAAAGGGAAATTGATAACTATGGGATTTGCAAAAAAATGAAATTTCAGGTATCAAATTACTGATGGATGAATTCATCTAATTATCGGAAGCTAAATAAACTTTTCTCTTTTAACGAAGTGAATTCTTCACCAGAACTATACAAAATCAAAAAAGTAGACATTCGGGCATAGGCGATAGCTATGCTTATAGGCTATTTAAATTTAAGAAACGGCTATTACCTAAACGTAGACCAACAAAAGGCTTTAACAACATTGATAACTGAACCAAAAAATGTTATAGAAAGGGAATCCGCTTAACTGTAAGGTCGGGAATTGTCGATTTCTTTTCAGAAAAATATTTAATAAAAGAGAGGGTAATTCTATCGATACATTAAATGACAAACTAAAATTAGAGAGTATTGAAACAAAATACAAAAAAGAACTTCTACTTTGTAATACAAAAGAAGACTTCAGATCCAAACTATACGAAATAGATATTCAGCGTCGATCTGGTGAATACACAACTGCACTGAAATTCTGGAATGATAACCTAGAATTTATTCAGATCAAACTATTTAAAATATATTTAAAAAAGTTTCCTCTATCCCACAGAGAAGAATTTATCCTCTACGTGTTCAATGTCTTAAAACCATTCTTTTCTAACAAACTCTTCCAATCTTATCTCTATCGCTATATCCTTAACAATGGAAAAGTAGGAATAAATATCTTGAGCATAGATGCTTTAAAATTCCTAAAACGAAATGCGAAAAAACGAAATCCTATCGACTACAAAGTGTTTCTATTTTATTTTAAGGATCGATATCCAATTTCCGATCTGATTATTTCAAATTTAGATTTATACATCCGTATCCTAAAAAAGAATCTTCCAAAATTCAAAACAAATTATCGAAAACCACTCATTGATCATTATATCTCTGAGGTTAAAGATGAAGACTATTGGGCTCCGAAACTTGAATCTTATGAGAATAACAAGTTCTATTATTATCTTTTCCTTCGTGAAAAACTAAAACAATGCCTTCGTGAATCAGAAAACCAACTTAGAGAGAAATTAGGATACAAGCGAATTGGTGAAGGCAATGTCCAAGAACATACCCTATACAAAGAACTAATAAAAGTTATCGAACCAAAAAGAATCAAAAGGTGGTATCGACCCCAATGGCTCGGCGGACTCGAACTCGACTTTTATTTTGAGAAAGATGGCATTAAATACGCCATTGAGTATCAAGGTGCTCAACACGTTCGACCGATTGATTACTTTGGAGGAAAGCGAGCGTTCAGGAAACAGATTAAAAGGGATAGACTAAAGCTAAATCTTTGTATATCGAATAATGTTAAACTTCTTTATTGCTATTTTGACGACTCTGTTAAAGAGTTTATCAATTGGAAATTAAAAAAACAATTGAGCTCGAACACAACGAAAGTATGTTCTGGAGACTTCTCCTTGTTGTCAAAGAACATAAGCTATAAAAATCCTCTGAAGCAAAATCAAATTAGTAGCTCAAGAGATCGGAGAAAGTCACTCAGCCTTTAGTATCAGGTAATCTTATTTCAAGCAATTCAAAGCATCCAATTTCATTCTTCTAATTTACGGTTCCAAAGTTTTTATATCCAGCATTTTTGATAAAAAAATCAGCATCTTTGTTCGCTTACAGAAACTTACTAATCTCAGTGTCATTTTTATAACCATTTTATCTTCTGAAATTGGAACAAAATATGGGTGATTTTTAAATATTATTTCTGACCCATACAATTCGAAGTCAAAGTAAGTCTTTTCATTGTATATTTTAATTTTTTTGTTCTTAACATACCAACCATAAATGATGTACTTATTTTTTTAAGAAATGAAATCAATTTGTTATAGTCTTTTTCATCATAGAGAATAGCATATTTCATCTCAGAAACAATCAAATCATTCATTTTTATGAATTCTTTTTGTTCTTCTGGTATGTATGCAGAGTTATCTTTTTCTGAATCAAAAATTATAATACATATTTAGAGAATTAGAATAATAGGTATTATTAAAATAATTGTTCCACAACCACTCTTTGAATTTGAGCTAGAAAAATAGTTTCGATAAATTTCGTTCTTTGAATTTGATAAAGGAATTTGATTAAAAAATAAATTTTGCCCTGAATCTGGTTTTTCTTCACGAATAATTTTACGACCATCATTTTTGTCAGAATTCTTTTCTGGAATTTTCACATTTTTTTTCTTTTTCTTTCTCTGCTTTATCAATCGAATCTAAGTAATTTTTAAAATCGATATCAAGAATACACTTTGTCTTAGTTTTACATTTCGAACAATGAAAGTATCTTTCTTACGTTCTAACTTGATGAACCGACTCTGCATTAAGCATTGCATCTTTGTGTGAACGTGCGGGACAGAATAAACGATAATTTAACTTAATTCTCCCTGGATATTTTCCTAAATACTCCAGTTTTTCAATTTTTACTCAGATATTCTTTTTTATTTTTGCATCGCTTATCTTAATTTCTGGCATGCAAGAGATCACTACCTATTCATTAATTAGAAAATATTATCGCTGTTACGCAAAGACTTTTTTGTATTCATCAAAGAAATATAATTTTCTGATTTAAATTCTCAAAATTTGTATTTTAGAAAATTCAAGTTTGAAAAAATAAGAAAAATTTCCATGGATTTTTACTTTTTTGTCCTACCTATCAGGTTAAATTAAAATAAATGGTTTTTACTTGAATTCAACAAGCTGACAGATGAAATGTGGGAAAATCGACTATTTTTATTCTTTTTAGGACTCTAAATGGCAAAGCCAAAGAAAGCATCAACAACAGCAAATATCGGTTTTGAAGAAAAACTCTTCACGATGGCAGACAAACTCCGAAATAACATGGATGCTGGGGAATACAAACATGTCGTTTTAGGATTAATTTTCCTCAAATACATTTCTGACAGTTTCATGTCCCTCCATGCTGAGCTAAAAGCTGATGTTAAGAATGGCTCAGACCCAGAAGATCGGGATGAATATACCTCGAAGAATGTCTTCTGGGTGTCTGAAAAGGCTCGGTGGGACTACATCCAGAAGAAAGCCAAAGAACCTTCGATTGGAAAAATCATAGATGATGCGATGGACATTATAGAAAAAGAAAATCCCAAGTTAAAGGGTGTTCTCAATAAAAACTATGCACGTCCAGACCTAGACAAAACCAAACTGGGAGAGCTCGTAGACCTCGTTGGAACCATTGGTCTAGGCGATAAAGAGAACCGCTCCAAAGACGTACTAGGAAGAGTTTATGAATACTTCCTCACAAAGTTTGCCTCTGCCGAAGGAAAACTTGGAGGTCAATTCTACACACCTGCCAGTGTTGTTCGACTTATAGTAGAAATGTTAGCACCTACCAAGAACCAGTCGGTCTATGACCCAGCTTGTGGTTCTGGTGGGTTCTTTGTTCAGTCAGAGAAATTCTTAGAACACCATGCAGGAAGGATTGGTGACATTGCCGTCTATGGGCAAGAGTCAAACCCTACGACCTGGCGACTCTGTATGATGAACCTAGCGATTCGAGGAATCGAAGCGAACCTAGGCAAAGAACCAGCAGACTCCTTCTTAAAAGACCAACACCCTCATGAGAAGTTTGATCTAGTTATGGCGAATCCTCCCTTCAATATGAAGGAATGGGGTCAGCCTTCCTTACTCAATGATAAACGATGGGTGTATGGGATTCCTCCCGCCAATAATGCAAACTATGGATGGGTGCAACACTTTATCCACCACCTAAAGCCAAACGGAATGGCAGGTTTTGTCTTGGCGAATGGTTCTATGTCTTCTAATTCTTCTGGGGAAGGGGAAATCCGTAAGCAAATCGTGGATGCGGACTTAGTGGATTGTATGGTGGCCATGCCTGGTCAACTTTTCTATTCTACCCAAATTCCTGTTTGCATTTGGTTTCTCACTCGCAATAAAGATAATCCGAGGTTTAAGAATCGAAAAGGGAAAACTCTATTTATCGATGCCCGAAAGATGGGAACCCTCGTGGATCGAGTCCACCGAGAATTAACAGAAGAGGACTTAACAAAAATTACTGAAACCTATCATGCATGGAGAGGGGATAAGGACTGCAAAAAGAAATATGAGGATGTTAAAGGTTTCTGCAAATCAGTGGAACAAGCAGAAATCGTCGAGCATGGCTATGTATTGACTCCAGGTCGCTTTGTCGGTGCAGAAGAACTAGAAGAGGATGGGATCGACTTTGAGGAAAAGATGAAAGGACTGACTGTAAAACTCAAAGAGCAAGTAACTCAATCTGATAGGCTAACAAAAGAAATATTCAAGAATTTAAAGGTGCTTGGATATGGCGATTGAATGGAAAACTTATAAATTGGGAAGGGATGCTGTCACAAAATTAGGTGATGGACTTCACGGTACTCCAATTTATGACACTAAGGGAGGTTACTTTTTTATCAATGGGAGCAATCTAGTTGAGAGAAAAATTGTAATCGATTCAAAAACAAAAAGAGTAAACGAGAAGGAATTTGACAAATACAAAAAAGACTTATCTGAAAGGACAATATTGCTCGGTATTAATGGTACAATCGGAAATGTTGCAATTTATAATAATGAAAAGTGCATTTTGGGAAAGAGTGCAGCATATTTTAATATAAACGAATATTTTGATAAGAACTTTATATTTTATCTTTTTATAAGCGACCATTTCCAGAACTATATAAAAAACAATGCAACTGGTACTACAATTAAAAACGTAGGTCTCGGCTTACTTCGTGATTATGAATTTTCTGCACCACCCCTCCCCACCCAAAAAGCCATAGCCCATATCCTAGGAACGCTAGACGACAAAATCGAACTCCTTCGCCAAATGAATGAAACCCTAGAGGCAATGGCAAGAGCCATATTCCAATCTTGGTTTGTGGACTTTGACCCTGTGCGTAAGAAAGCAGATGGATTGCCTACAGGTTTGCCAAAAGAAATTGAAGACTTGTTTCCTAGCGAGTTTGAGGATTCAGAGTTAGGCGAGATTCCGAAAGGTTGGAAGGTGGGAAAACTGGGGGATGTCGCCAGTATTAGGAAAGAAGCAATTACTCCAATGAAAAAACCTGAGGAAATTTTCAAACATTATAGCCTTCCTTCTTATGATGAAGGTAAAAATGCTAAACTTGAATCTGGAAATACCATACTTAGTAATAAGTACCTTGTTAGAATAAATGATATTCTACTTTCGAAATTAAATCCTAGAATAAAACGGATATGGTTTATTAAAGAAGATATTCTGAATTCAATATGTTCAACAGAATTCCTCGTATTTACTTCTAAGATTAAAACGCAACATTCCTTTCTATTTAGTCTTCTTAATGAGGATTCCTTTTATGAGAAAATTGAAGGTTTGGTAAATGGAACATCTGGTAGCCATCAAAGAGTTAAGTCCGAGGATGTATTAAATCTAAATATTTTAATTCCTAATATTCATTTATCACAAACTTATGAAAATTTAGCCTCTCCACTGTTTAAAAAACAAAATGAAAACTTATTAGAAATTCAAACATTATCGTCCTTTCGAGACATACTTCTCCCAAAACTAATCTCAGGCGAACTCGAACTTTCTGATGATTCTATCTCTAAGATTCTGGAATCTGCCAAATGACAGCAAATCTCACTGAAGCAGATGTAGAACAAATAGCCATTGATCTTTTCAAAGAACTTGGTTATGACTATTTATTTGGAAAGGACATCCTTCCTGAAGAGCCATCTGCCCAAAGAGAAAATCTAAACGAATCTTTCCTTCCTTTTATCCTGAAAGCGTCACTTTCCAAACTAAATCCAACGATTCCAGCGGATGGGATCGAGGAAGCTTTTAGAAAAGTAACTCGTATCTCCTTTCCTACTACCCTTGCTTGCAACCATGAATTTCATAAGCTTCTTACTGAAGGAATTGATGTTACCTATAAGGGAAAAGAACGAATCGTTACCGAAAAGGTAAAACTCATAGATTTTGAAAAACCCAATCAGAATCAATTTCATGTTATCAATCAATTTACGATAATAGAAGGTCAAAACAACCGAAGACCAGATTTACTTATCTTTGTGAATGGTCTTCCACTTGGAGTCATAGAACTCAAAAATCCATCTGACCACACAACAACGATTTGGTCAGCATATAGCCAGTTGCAGACCTATAAAGAGCAAATCCCTGGTCTATTTACCTTCAATGAAGTTCTCATTATAAGTGATGGATTAGAAGCTAGAATTGGTTCGATTTCGGCAGACAAAGAAAGATTTGCCGTTTGGAGAACCATCGAAGGAGAAAAACTTGCTTCGAATTCTATGTCTCAATTGGAAGTCATGATCAAAGGTGTTTTTGAAAAGAAACGCTTCCTGGATCTTATACGATTCTTTACTGTATTCGAGAAAGAAGATAATGGTTCCTACGTAAAGAAAATTGCAGGCTACCACCAGTACCATGCGGTGAACACTGCGATTAAACAAACGATAGAAGCAAGTAAGCCTAAGGGTGATCGTAGAATCGGAGTTGTATGGCATACGCAAGGATCAGGAAAATCCTTAACTATGACCTTTTTTGCAGGTCGGGCAATCCTTGAACCAGAGATGCAAAATCCAACAATCGTAATTATAACAGATAGGCAAGACTTAGATAACCAATTGTTTGGAACCTTTTCCAATTGTAAGGAACTACTTCGCCAAACACCCATTCAAGCAAACGACAGAAATCATCTTAAAGAGCTCTTATCCGTAGCATCTGGTGGAGTGGTGTTCACAACGGTGCAAAAGTTTTTTCCAGAAGAAAAGTATGATACCTACCCTCTACTTTCCGAAAGAAGAAACATTATTGTCATGGCTGATGAAGCTCATCGTAGCCAATACGATTTCATAGATGGATTTGCTCGGCATATGCGTGACGGACTCCCTCATGCTTCCTTTATTGGATTTACGGGAACTCCAATCGAATTAAGCGACAAGAATACCAGAGCGGTTTTCGGCGAGTATATCAGTATTTATGACATCCAAAGAGCTGTATTAGATAAAGCAACAGTTCCTATCTTTTACGAAAGCCGACTTGCTAAGCTAGAATTAAAAGAATCAGAAAAACCAAATATTGATCCTACATTTGAATCCATCACGGAAGATGAAGAAGAACGAGACAAACAAAAACTCAAATCAAAATGGGGAGCGATTGAGGCGTTAGTTGGTGCTAAGAATCGACTGAAACTCATAGCAAACGATTTTTCAAAACATTGGCAGTTGCGATTAAATGTCATGGAAGGGAAAGCTATGATCGTCACCATGTCGAGGCGAATTGCAATAGATCTTTATAATGAAATCATTAAACTTCATCCTGAATGGGAAAGTGATGATGACAACAAAGGTGTGATCAAAGTCATTATGACAGGTTCAGCGACAGACCCTCCCGACTGGCAGAAGCATATCCGCAATGGGAAACGAAGAAAGGATTTAGCAGAAATTTTTAAAAACCCAAAATCATCATTCAAAATAGTGATCGTACGTGATATGTGGCTCACAGGATTCGATGCACCTAGTTTAAATACAATCTACATCGATAAACCAATGAACGGACACGGACTCATGCAAGCTATTGCCAGAGTAAACCGAGTCTTCAAGGATAAAGCTGGTGGACTTGTTGTCGACTATATTGGAATTGCAGATAGTCTAAAATCTGCTCTTGCCCTCTACACTCAGTCAGGCGGGAAAGGATCTACAGCAATTGATCAAGCGGAAGCAGTTGCCGTCATGTTGGAAAAATACGAAATCGTGAAAGGTTTATTTCATGGATTTGATTATAGCATTTGGCTCACAGGATCACCAAAAGACCGATTGAACCTCCTCCCATTGGCGTTAGAACATATCCTCTCTCAAGAAGATGGAAAATCTAAATTGCAGAAAATGGTGACAGAACTTACGCAAGCCTTCGCATTGTCAGTACCTCACGATAAAACAAATGAAATCAGAGATGAAGTCGCCTTCTTTCAAACGGTAAGATCCGCATTAACAAAGAAGTCAGGTGAGGAGAAAAAAAAGTCACCTGAAGACATAGACTATGCGATTAGGCAATTGATTGCAGGTGCAGTATCCTCGAATGAAGTCATAGATATCTTTTCAGCGGTTGGACTCAACAAACCTGATATTTCCATTCTCACTGATGAGTTTCTGGCAGAAGTCCAAGGTATGCCTCAAAAAAACCTAGCGGTGGAACTACTCCAAAAGCTTTTAAAAGAAGAAGTAAGTAAAATGAGTGGCAAACGAAATATTGTTAAAACCCGCACATTTTTAGGAATGCTAGAGACATCACTCAAGAAATACCAAAACAGAGCTATAGAAACTGCACAAGTCATAGAACACCTAATCGAACTCGCAAAGAAAATGAGAGAAGAATCTAAAAGGGGTGCAGATCTGGGACTATCCGATGACGAAGTCGCTTTCTATGATGCACTATTAGAAAATGAATCTGCTGTCCGAGAAATGAAGAATGATGATATCAAAATTATCGCTAAGGAATTAGTTAAAACTCTCAAAAGTAATCTTAAGATCAATTGGTCTGAGAGAGAACAAGTCAAAGCATTGATTCGTGTTAACATTAAGAAAATTTTAAAGAAATATGGCTACCCACCTGACATGCAAGCAAAGGCAACTGCACTTGTGTTAGAGCAAGCTGAGGAGTTATATGGTGATTGGGTAGAGGCGGAGGTTGCATGAGTTCACTAGACTTGCTTTTCGAAGATGATGAAGAAAAAGAATTATTTAAATTGATCGAAGTTGGGAGAGGTAAGAAGGAAAATGTTTCAAGTGCCTCAAAATTATTACCAGCAATTAAAACAATTTATGCATTTAAAGGTAAAGACTTTACATTTCGTATACTCGAGGATGATAACTTATCAAATTTATTTTCAGATAGGCACTGCCTTTTCCTCCCGAAATACTTAGTGCAGTTCCTTAAGGATCTATACGCTCAAGAAAAATATAGTAATCATTTAGAACCATGGTTTTCACCCGCCTCTATGAGTATCTTATTAGATTTAGGTAAAACCACCGCAATCTCTAACAATAAAGGTGAAATTGAGCAATTAAAGAAAATAATCACCAATCACTTATTGGAGATTGTCAATACAGATGTTATAGATTTTTTAAACACCACGAATACTGCTTTCGATTTAATTACTTCACTCTCTCCTTTGGGAGTAAAAACACGAAATGACAACGTAATACAATCAAGCGATTTATCAACTCAAATCATTATCAAGTCGTGCAAACTGCTCAGTCATGATGGTACTGCAGTCTTTTTAGTTACAAATAGTTTTTTTGCAAACAAATCCAGGAATGAGAAATTACTAAACGAAGATGGAATCTTTATTGATGCTATATTCGCACTTTCAGAAAAAACTTTCACCAGTATTAGCATCCCAACCAACCTAATCATTTTTAGAAGGAAATCGATTGATAAAATTTTTCTTACAGAGCTTACAGATAATCAGGACAAAAATCAGGTTATACTTACTAACTACTTTGAAAGAAAAAATGATTTATCAAACATATTCTATATTAGACCTAATAGTTATAGCGGAATAGAAAATCATCACATAAAACTACAGATCGAAAAACTAGAGACCCAATATAAAGTATTTAGCCAATTTACTTTTAGAGACTTAATTTTAGATTTACATCTAATATCTTCTGATAGAAGTATTGTCGAAAACAAAAACTCAATCTTCATACAGAGAAATCAAATAATCCCCTTTAAAGCTTATGAAAAGTTAGATCATAGCTTAGAAAGGTGGCTTCAAATCATTCTTAACGAGAAAGTTCTCTCAGACTATATATATTTATTTTTTCAATCAGATTTGGGGAAGCTAATCTTAAAGTCTGTCCATAAAAAAAACTTAACTCTAACACCACTAAGTATAGAGGAGCTCAAGGAAATTCCAGTTGCAATACCTACCTTAGAAGAACAGAAGAATATCATAAATATTCAAGAAAAATTAAGAAATCTTAAAAATACTATCGAAGATTTCGAACAAGAGCTAGCTCTAAACCCAACCACTTCATATGAAGTATTAACTCAATTAGACTCAATATCGGAAGTGCTTGGAACAGCGACCGATGCTGATAAAATGTATAGTCTTATCAGGACTGGCGAATCTAAGATTCTTGAATTCAAGCAAACTCTTAGTATGGATATAGTAAATTTAAGAAAAGAAGTCTATATTGAAGATTCAGCTTTCAAAACAATTGTCGCCTTTCTTAATACAGATGGAGGAAAATTATTGGTAGGAGTGACGGATTCTGGATCTATTTCGGGTATCGATGAAGAGATTAGATTATTACACAAGAACAGCCAGGATGATTTTTTGTTGTATTATAGAAATGTTCTTAAAAACAGGATAGGCGAAGCTTTCTATCCGTTAATCAAAGAACATATTATACTTTGTGAAAAGAAAAAAGTCTTAATGATCGAATGCTCTCCCTCGGAAGAACCTTGCTTTTTAAAATCTAAAGATAAAAATAATAATTTAGATGAAACTTTCTATGCAAGATCTCCTGCCTCATCCGAAAAACTGACAGGAAAAAATTTAACCGAATACGTTAGAAATCATAAACGATTCACTCGATAACTTGGCAATATAGTTGCTCTCAATACTTAAGAAAAAGAATAATGAAAATAAGTGAGGTAACGCTCTTTTTCTACAGAATGGAATACACATTATACGAGTGTAATTTCGGATTAACGGCAACAGAATTTTTAAGAAAATCTAGAAATTATTTCTACGATGAACGACTTAAGATTCCGAATCTTCTTCCTGATCAGGGAATATTTAAAAAATTCTATGAGAGGAATGCTGATATTTCTCCAAAAATAAAAGAAGATTCGGCAGTTTGGGTTCTTGCTCAATACTGTTCCGTCAAATATTTAAATAATCCGAATCCAACTTTGGGTGAGGAAATCATCATTAATCCATTCGGATCGAATCCAACGAAGGGAAAGAGCTTCTGGTATTGGGCAAATCATATCATAAGGGGAAAAATATACTCAACTGACATTGATCGTATATTATATCTTGTTAAACCAAATAAGGATAGACTTATGCTAAATTGCCAAGTCTACAGCCCTATTTCACCGAACTTCAATATCAAAAAGAAGCTTTTAGAAAAAAATAGACAAATATCTGAAATACAATATACCATTAATCAAACAGCAAACACAGAAATCTTGATATTTATAGATAATAGCAATATAACCGACCTTTCGGCAATTTTTGAAGGTATTTATAATTTTAAGAAAGAGTATTTTTTAGAAATAAGATCGAATACCTTCGTAAATGTTATCGTTTGGGTAGGGTCTTCATTTAAGCTCTATCGTGTCTCATTAAATTGACAGATGAATTCAATATTTTTAAATCACTTATTTTTAATCAATGAAAAAGAATCTTAATACCTTAACAATGAATATCAAGAGAGATTGGTTTGCGAGTATCCTATCAATACCTCAGCGTAAAAAAATAGAATACAGAACAATGTCGGATTATTGGCTAACTAGACTTGAAAAAGTCGGGAAGCCACCATTCAAATTGCGATTGCTGAATGGGATGCTACCTCCTGTCCCTGAGGCTACTATCATTGTCACTAAAGTGATGAAGAATAAAAAGAATCGTGAGTTAGAATTTCATCTTGGGAAAATTTTAGAGGTAAAATATTGGGATCAGCAAAGGGAAAAACCAAAAAAAAATAAATGAGAACTTAACTATTTTTTTGTCCCACCTAGCTGTTATTTTTATAATATGAGGTAAAAAATAATGGGTCAATTAATAGGTTACGAATGCCCTAATTGCAATTATGAATTCGACAAGTTTGATGGCTATGGTTTTGTTTCAGTATTAGAAACTTACCATTGTTCTCGATGTATGGAGCTAGTTGATGTATTAGTAGGGATTCGTGGTAAAAAATTTACAGAAGAAATGGCATTAGAACACAATAAGAGATATCCGCTCGAAAAGGAGAATTTTTTTAAATGTCCTAATTGCAGAGTTAAAAAAACGCTAAGTCCTTGGAATTTGCAAACAAAACCTTGTCCAAAATGCCAAACAAAAATGAACCAAAATGGAAAAATTGGAAATTGGGACTAGAGAATCTTTCGTATTTTAAATTAGTTCATTTTTCAGATATAAGAATTTTATTGTTTAAATTTTAGATGAATTACGGCGTCTAATTGCAATTAATTAAAATCTAAAAAGATATTTCACTCGCGTCTTTTTCCCAAAATGCCTCTTTGATTAAAAAATCTAAATCTGTTAGAATTTTTACATAACTTCGCAAATTGTATGTTATATCATCCAAATATGTCGGATGGACAAATTTTGATTCAAATCGACCACCATTCCGAGTAGGTAAAATTACTTGAGGAGACGATGCAAAATAAAGATGATTTCCTTCCTCATCAAATTCAATATACAGTTTTTCCTCAAATTTTCGTAGGAGATAATCACTTAAATATGGAAACTTGATTTTAAAAATGATTTTCCCATCGTATAAATCTTCAAATTGTCCTCGACCTCTAGGTTGTGTTGATTTCGTATATCGAATCAATACATCTATATTCTTTGTTTTGAATCGAAGTTTATACATATCGATATCACATTTTTCCTTTTGTTTTGCTAAAGTTCAAAAATGATTTCATCTAAGTAAATGAAGCGATTTATGAAAGATTTTAAATATAGGTGAAAGTGCTCATTACCATATTCTTCTCTTCCAATTCCTTTTAGTTTGTTAGTATTAATTGACAAATCCCTTAATCCTGAGTAGATCGTTCTTCCAGTATCTGATTTAATAATCCCTAATTTTCCCTTATATCCCGATACCCACCGTGAATCTGAAACATTGTAAGGCATCGGTTCGAGCCTGGAGAATAATCGATTAAAATCAATCTGAGGATTCAATTCAATTGAATATTCAATTTCTTTATATTCAGAGTCCACCCTTCGAGTAGCTATTTTCAGTTCACCTGCATTGTTTTTTATATTTATTTCCATAATCAGCACCTCCCTTCATCAATTATTGCAAGATATGATCTTTAACTCAGGAAAAACCAGGGCACTTAAATGTCCTCCTAGCCCGCATCCAGTATCTACGAACCAATGATTCCCAAAGCATTTTACGCTACCCATTATAATGTGCCCTTGAATTATAAATTTGGATGTTATATGATCTAGGTTCTCTTTAAATGCAGAGTTTAATAGGTCATATTTTGTTTGCTCTCTTAAACTCTTTCGATCATCAATACCTGCATGACTGAAGAAGGCAGTATCATTTTCATAAGAATAAACCAAATTGTTTTTTAGCCAATCGATGTGATCTAGCCCTATACCAAAATAGTTTAAGATTTTTCCTCTCTTAATCTTATCCGTTCCATATTTTGAGTAAAAGTTTAAAAATTCCTCTTCATGATTTCCTTTAAGGAATACAGCAGGTCTTTCAATTGAGATAAAAGTATCGAGCACATCGCCTAAATTCTTTCCGTGATCTTCTAGGTAATCACCGAGGAAGATTAGCTTATGAAGTGGAAATTCCTCAATCTTCCGCATGATTTTGGAAAGATTATTAAAATTAGAATGAATATCGCCAATTGAGATCCATTTCTCGAACATTTTCTGATCCTTAAAACTGCTAACTTCCAATTGATTTAGTTCAGTGATAATTTGTTTATCTCCTCCATGGTAAAATACTTTATGAATGCAAATTTAGATTCTTTAAATGCCCAGAGAAAGCCGAAGTCTTTGAATTCAGGTTTATTGAGTCTTAGAAAATTAGAATCTAAATTCATCACCATAGAAGTTGAATCAAAACTATTGGAATCTTCCGTATGATTTTTCATAAAAATGCAATTCGGAATCACCAGTGAAATTAAATTTAAACTATCGAATGGGACGTCCTTGCCCATAAAGTTTGGCAAGATAATTCGAGAGAATGTCTTATGGTTATCGCTGAACCATTCGCCATTCCATTTTAATGAAGCGATGAAACCGTATGACGTAATAATTTTTTTAATAGAGCACCTCCAAATATTGTACAATTTCTTTGTTTAATTGCTTATGTAACGATAACCAGTTTTGATAGATAAAGGAGATACTCAAAAGTTTCGATAATACGTATCCTCTACTATAAGATATGGATAAGCCTCTTTAATTGCTGTAAAAACTTTCTTACGTAGCATCTCATATGCTGTGCCACTACCCACCCTTCTCTTTATTTCTTGTAATTTCATTTCGTAGTCCGTGAGTACATGCCGTATGTAATTAACAGTTATTCTATGAAGAAAATCGGTATCAGAATCAAGATTTGCAAATTTATGGAAGTTTCCTCTAGCCATTTGATTTTCATTATAGTTTTCAATCGCAAGTTTAAAAAGTTTTCTTTCTGGTAAAATTGGGATTTCAACTTTAAAATTCTCAATCTCCTCTAAAGTTTTCTCATATTTCGTCGATATCGCTTTCTCGGCACCTAAAACTCTTTTTTGATTTCTTTCTTGAAATTGCGTAAATTCTTCGGAACTTTCAATTTCTTTTACTTTATCAATATCATACAGTTTCATTTTTGGTGCCGAAGCATATCTTGGATTATTTTTCAATAGATCAGGTTCAGAATAAAAGAGCATTATTGCTTTGTTTGTCCAACCTCTGTTTTTTAACTCTGTCTGTGTGAAGTAGTCTTTTGCTACTTTTTCAACCGTTGTTTTTTCATTCATAAATGGGTACCTCTCTTTTCTAAATTCCTTTCGAAAATATTTTCAGCCCCACTATATCACCAATAGAGTTTTGTCAACATATTTTTAAAGACTCTACTAATTTAATGAAGGATTTGAATTCTAAAAAAGGGAACAACAGACGTAACTTGTGAAAACTTTGAATGAGGAATTATAAAAATGAAATCTTTAACCCCAATTTAGCACAGAACCCGCATTAAAATATGGTCTAGTGTAGTAATTAGATGTCGTATTGGCGGAGCTATGCCCAAGGAGCTTCTGTGTCGCTATAGAGCCAAAATGATCAAAAGTCTTTTGTGCAACTGTATGTCTCAACGCATGGGGGTGAATTAATTTACCTGAAGCAGTTGTTACATTCCAGCTATTGACAATCCACTGAAGTCCACGTGTACTTAACGGAGATCGTTTACCATTCTTCCTTTTAGGTAATGACAAGAGAAAGAAATCAGATTTCTCTCCAATTTTGCTCTGATAATTACTTATTTCTTCGAATACATGTTTCAAAATGACTGTGTAACCAAACTTCCCTCCTTTCTTACGATATTTTACGAGGATATCGCCTTCAGGAGAGTGAGTAACGTTTGAGAACCTTAAACCAACAAGCTCTTTGGCTCGTAGTCCTGTGGATGAGGCTAATAAGAAAATGAGTCTATTCCTGAGGTCTTTTTCTGTCTTTGGATTTGCAAATTTCATAGCTAATTCCCGCATTGTTGCATCGGTAAGACCTTTACCTACCATTTGTCCTAAAGATGGCTCAGAATCGATTCTGTGAGGTTTTAAGCTGGGTTTTGAGACTCTTTCAGAGGGAAATTGGATTACTCTAGCATTTTCCATAGTTACACCCCCTAATGGACTGATCACTTTAATGATCAGCTAACTAATTGTCAAGTTTTTTTATTCTTTATATACAATCCATAAGGAATTCTAAGTGCTTCACATAAGGTCAATAGCGAATCGAGCGATACATTGGGATGGTCTTCAAATATGATTTTTTGAATCTGAGTATATGATAAATCAGAAATATCAACAATGCCCCTTATTGATAGCCCTCTCCTTTTAACTTCTTCTCTAATTGCGGTAATTACTTCCTGTTTCACAATAGATAATGACATAACAACATTCGATCAGAGATAAATTTAATTTTTCAAGCCTTAAAAATGAGCGATCTAACTGCTGAATTCTGCAATATTTCGGCAGTTACTTCACAGAATTTTCAAAGTTACCTTAGCCTATTGTTAGAAATTGAAGTTTTTATACAGAAATCTTCAATCTTTTAACCTGAAAGGCATTTTAGGTGAGAGGAAATCAAATTACCATATAACTCAGTCTTTTTAAAAAATTCAAAAAAGTTTGTATAAAAAAGTTGAAAAAAGTTGACAAAACTCCCCACACTTCGAACGTAGAATTACATACCAATTGTAACCAGAGCTGAATTTCTATTCACCTTGCTCTCCAACAAATTTTAAATAATTTCCAATTCTTCGGAATTGGCAGGAGAGATTATGCTTACAAGCAAATCAAAACACATTTCAAATCAAAGATTTCGAACAAAGCCGTTCACTGCTCTGTACTTTGACCAATCGTTAATCCATTACTTAACGATTGTTACAAGAGTATCGATCAGTGCTACTGCTAATTTCAAATTCTGATACAGCAAATCAATACTTTATCGCATAGCGATTAAGAGGAGGAAAAATTATGAAAAGCTGTCAGAATTTGAGTATTGAAAGGGAGAAGGTAATAAAGACGACAGTCGGATTATCTTCTAAAGTTAAGATTAAAGAAATTGGTAAATCTATAACAGAAGTAATAGATTCAATTTTAACTACACCTCATGAGCGTGAACGGGGCTACAGAAGTATGAGTATAAGACTCGCACGGAAAGTGTTTTGCACTATTGGTACAAATAGGGTAAAGCGACGATTAACAAAAAGGAGTTTTCTCTTCAAGGAAGCTCGTCTCTTAAGAAATATCTTAGACATTGAGGATGCAAATTTAAATGCTAAAAGATATTTTGGAATTACTAGTAGAAATTACTATGATGAAAAGGTAGCACTTCTGAGAACACTCGTTTCATTAGCGGACGACCTAAACTTGACTCATGGTTTTTCACTCGATGAGAATCAGCCATATCATCGGTTTGTTTACTATTTAGAATTCAAAGGATTTCAATTCTCATGGCATTTTAGCGAAACGATTGCAGGTGTTCCAAATTACGAAAAGCCTTGGGATGGAGTTAAAAACTCTACATTAGGTAAACTGGAGATGCTGATATTGACTGCGTTTCCAGACATTTTGAAAAACTAAGTATTGGAGGGATTGATTCTAAATGGATCTTCCCTCCTATATAAGAAAATTGAACGGATCATTCATGCTTATATCAAAAATCAGTGTTTTTAAAGTATATGGTATATTTTCGATAGTAAATAATCTTAAGCGAGGAGGAATAAAATAAATAAAAATGAACTATTTAAAATATATTTTAACATATGATAGGTGTTTATTTTTAACTTATTGGATTAAAACTATAATTTTATATAATCTTGAATGTTGTTCATATAGAGTCACAAATATAATGGGAAGGTATACCTTATTTACTAATATATATACTTAAATAAATACACCTTTAAATAATTATAGATACAAATTAAAAAAAATAGGTAAAGAGATATGAAATTAATACATACCACAAAGATAAAATCCAACGATGTCATACTTATTCCAATTCCAAAAAACTTCAAAGGTAAGGAATTTTACACATCTATCAAATATGCTGACTACATTATTTATGAAAAACCAAATATAGAAAACTCTAAAATAATTCGAAAAAAAACGATAGAAAGCTTTAGAAAATCAAAATTAGAGGACTTCAACTGGACTTTCTTCTTAAACCCTCTTGCGTCTGATTTGGTCGTACTAGATTTCGATGACATAGAATGCACTGAAAGAAAAATTAAATTCCTAAGGGATAATAACCCAGAGTTTAATTTAAAATGGCTTGTATTCCAAAAGGAGCTACTCGAAAAAACCTTCTCCGTAAGAACTCCATCTGGAGGAATTCACTATTACATCAAAAGACCTAGCAAGTTAATTCAGGAGAGGAAAATTGGAGCGATTAAAGTAAACTTGCATCTTAATGGTGATCTCTTAAAAAGTTATAAAGAAAAATTCGATACCATAGATAAAAAAGTGGATGTAATAAAAATTGATTACCTTCCAAAAGGTTTAGTAATTGCTCCAGGGTTATCTCTCAAAGAAATCAACAAGAAAGGATTCATCCAAGATCGGGACTATCGTATTCTCAATAATTCAAATATTCAATCTGTTTCAGAAGATTTAGAAAACATCTTATGCTATATATTTGCACAAACCGAAGGAAAATCTAAAGAGGAGAAGAAAAGGAGAATTATTATAAAAGATAGAAAAGAAGGTAGCTTAGATATAGATACAATTATATCTGAAACCATTAAGAAAGAAAAGGAATTAGAAAATATAAAAGGAATAATATTGAATACAGAGCAAATGAAAGAGCTAAGAAAAAAATATGATGAGGTAAATAAAAAGCTACTGAACGCCTCTGAAAAAGATTCTCTAATTCTTCAGGGTTACCAGAACGCCTACTCTTATGAAATGCAGGAAATAGAAAAAAACTTAAAAACAAAACTAGAAAATGAAATTAAAGAACTACTATGTTCCAATATTGAGACAGAACAAATTTTTAATATTAATTACAAGTATGACATCGCCTCGACATTATTTAACAGAAATAGTGAATTTCATTCTTTCCCACCTAATTTAATCAAAAAGGTAAACGATGCAAAAGAAGGACAAAGGTCTGAAATTGAAATGGCATTCATAACCAATTTAAAAGTAAGAAACTTTCCTGATACTTATATAATTTATATGGTAAGAAAGCATTTTTCAAAAAGAACAAAATGCATTTCATCTCCTAAATTTCTCGAGCAAGCACTTAGAGTTGGAGAAACTCTTAAACACTTCCCACAATACTTAAATAATCAAGATACAACGTGGGTAAATATATTAATGTCAATTTCGATCCTAAGGCAAATTGATTTTCGGGTATTCAGTAAGAGGAATAGCGAGAAAATGAGACTAGCATTAGACGTTTTTTTCAATCTCGCATCAATAAATAATGATCTTGAAATAAATATGAACCTAAAAGAGATCTCTCTACTCTCAAATGGTCGGATTAATAATAAGTCGCTCAAAGAATATCTTAAAATTTTCGAGAAACATAAAATTATAGAAAATATAGAATGGATGGATTATAATCAAAACAGAATGGCATATCCAATTAAATTCACCCTAAAGAGTCTAACAACTTTAAAGATACCTAAGAAACTAGATTTACCTAGGTTTATTCCTCAAGATGGAAATCAACCCCTGGTCTATATTCCTTCGATTGGTGAAAAGGGAATGCAGATAATCGAATTGCTTCGCCAGCATGACTTTTTAAGTGCATCTGAAATATATGCATACTTTACGGATATAAAAGATCATCGTAGAGTCATTTATAAAACAATACAAACATTGTTAAGGTATCAGGTCGTTATCAAAAAAAATGAAAAGCTTGAGCTTTCAGGAAAACCATTAAATCAAATTTATGAAAAATTTGTGAATGAAAAATTCGGAAAGAAAAATATTGAAAAAAAGGAACGGGCATTGAATCCACTTAAGAGAAAAATAACTAATTATAAACAGGAAGCCTATTTCATTAACAAGAGAAGAGAAAAAGGCTAAAGATAGTATATTTATGTTATAATTTTTTGTTAAAATTCTTCTATCAAAAATGAAAGATGTAAATTTCCAAGAGACGATTATGCCCGTTTATAGATAAAGGTTCTATTTACATTCTTCGCACCTATATAAATAATCGGGAGTATAATTGCTCCAGTAGATTTTACTAATTTCTTTTCTTTTTACAGGAAATTGAAAATATTCGTTTAATATATAGAGACCAGTTTCCTGGTCAAAACTAGTAAATAAAAAACTTGAATTAATTATTGCTCCGCTGAAAAGAAGTATCGGCTTTTCATAGTACTTCCACTTAAGGCATTTATCTTCCGCAAATTGGTTATAGATGACACATTCTTTCTTTGGTTCCGAGTATTTTTTTCCTTTCTTTAATTCAATTAGTAATGTTAAGAAGACTTTATTCTTATAATCTCTAGCTTTCTTCATTAATTCGTGTTCTACGGTAATTTCACCATCAAATGCAAAGCTTACCTTGAAATTATATTTCTTAGTTTCTGCATTATAATTTTTTAAATCAAATTCAAGTAAATAAATGAAGTATTTATTTTGATTATAAATTAAATCAAAATCAATTTTTTTTATCTTTTCCCTTTCAAAAGGGTCTATTTTCTCGTAATTTTCAGTTTCAATTCGATGCTTTGATCCGAAGAATTGGCGAACATCTACTTTTCTTATCTTGTCTGGAATATTGCCTGTCAATTCTGGAAAAATTCTTTCGCCTCCTCGGTCATGATGTTGAGGAAATCCAATAAATTTTTTTGGCATTACGAGAGTCCAATTATTGCTGTAACTCGGGATTGTCATCTTTATGTCCTCAGCCTCTTTTACCAATATAACAGAATCTTCGGAAGGAATGGGAAAAGAATAATTTCCTATTTTATCGAGATTCGACTGCAACATAGCTTTCTTTTGACTTATAATCAAATCTCTCTCTATTTGATTCTTCTTTTCTAGCTCTTCCGCCGACTGACATTGAAATTGTAAGACAACTAAAATCAAAACTATCACAAAGCTTTTATCTTTCATAATTTCATTACCTCACTAACCAAATTTACAAAACATTATTTTATCTAAAAATTCCAGATACTTTGAATTTCGAATACAGTTAACAAGTTACCCACATTATACTGCGTTCACTTTTTGTCAACTACCCCGCATTATATTGCGTATGAAATTTGAGGATTTTTTGAAGAAATTTGGAGAAAAAGTTAAAAACGAAAGATTGAAAAAAGGATTAAATCAGGAGGAATTTGATTTCGGTGATTATGCCATCTCAGTGCGGACTATACAGGAAATAGAGGCTGGAAGAACTAATTTTACCGCAAAATCGCTTTTTTATATTTCAAAACATTTAAAAATTAAACCATCAGACCTAATTGATATCTAGAAAAATAATTAGTTGTCTAGGTGAGAACGAATTCTAAAAATTTGGGAAATTTCATCTCCCAATGAAAAAATTCTCAAATGAATTCCGAGTTTATATTTTTTTTTTAGAATATTTGTCAAGTAAAGTTCTTACATTAACAAATGTTATTGAATAAATATATCCTTTAGGGAGAATGCCCTCCAGAGAGGTTTTTTATGAATTTTAAGGAAAATAAGAGATTAAGGTTCTCCATGGGAGAGGTCAATGACGAATTCATTGTCAGTGATTGGAATGAATTCCAGGCAGATATGGAGGCTGATAGGTTATTGGATATTGACGCTATTCTTCAGGACTACTACTCTCACAAGATCGGGTTAGACGATATTCTCTCGACATTTCCACCTAGCGAATTACCATTATTAGAGAAAAATAAACATAGACAATTGATAACAAAGTACTTTAGGTTAATGAAGGAATTTCCAGATCTATATGGTGAATCATATTTATCTCTATTTAATTTAATGAAGGAATAACCATTTTCTAAAATCTTAACTGATATACACTAGGTATTACACCTGCAACGGGATGAATCGAATTATTAATTTGATCAGAATTAGTAAAATATTTTTCTCTTTTCGTATAACAATAGGTATAATTAAGAAATTACTTTTTTTTCAGAGTTTAATTTTTCTTATGTAATTTAAGCAAAATTTATTTCTACAAGTAAGTTACCCACTCTTGAATTAGTAATCTCTAATATATGTGCATTTAAATTCATTCTTTACTTTTAATAAAACCATGGATTATATCCCACCAAACCAGATTGTCAAATAATACCTTTGAGACATAAGGCGACATTATGCGGATTAAAGGAAGTTGAATTGAAATATATTGAAAATGAATACTGACTTATTCTTTCTTCAATTTCCTACTAGCTTTTTTAATAATTCTTTATTCATATATGCTTCGCATTTAATTTTTAATTCTCTAATGATCTCCATTTTCTTTATCTCTTTGGGATAATAGAACTTTTCAGATAGATGTCCCTCCACAACAAACCAATACATTGCACCGTCCTTTCCAACTTGATGCTTTTTGAGAGTGTAATCTATATCTTGATAACGTCCTAAATCGAAATCCACACTTTTACCTTCTCACAAACAATAAGAAATGTTATTCTTTTTTATTCTATTTAGAGAATATATTATTACTTAAAATATAGGCTACGTTGTTAGATTTTCAGCATTTTAAATTCATGTCTTGAACATGTTCGGCTAACCTAGATTCAATAGCGGATGGCATAATCTCCTCTACCACCATCCTATTGAATCTAAACCTGATATTCCTAGATTACTTTTCTCAAGTTCAGCAATGATAAGGTATAACATTTTTTACTATTTTGTCTAGGCGAAACAGATAGTGATAAGGAAACATTATTTCGACAATTGTAAAAAATCTACTTCAATATCTTTTCCAAAATAATTCCCATAAATTTCTTTAAGTAATGGATAATCATTGTTTGGTATGTAAAGAATACCAACTTTAGGAATCGTGTAATAATCTGGATCATCAATTACCCTATATTCACTTTGAAACTCCTTAGATTGAATTAATTTTTCAGCTTTTAATGAATTTGATTCTGTCTGAAATTTAATTTTGCTCTTCACTTCATGCAAATACTTATTTCGTAATGAATTTTTGAAATTATCTATCTTAATATTATACCAAAAATTTTCCTCATTCTCCAACTCAAAAAAATCCCATTTTTTTGGCTTAGGTAAAAGTATGTAGCCAGAAACTTTCTTTGACTCTTCAAAAAATTGAATTGCTATGTAGGATATATTACTTGTGCCAGAATAACCCTTATACTTAACTATTTGACCACTCTTCAATTTATATTTTATGTTAGCTTGATTTTCAGTGTCTTCAATTGACAATTGACCATCATACACATCAAAGTTTCGAGTTAATTTTATGTAATTATCAGCATGAATATGTACTATATTCTTAGCATACTGAATTATCCCGAAATTCCAAATTGTAGTAATATTTATTAAATTAAGAGCTGTTAGATAAATAGAATAAAGTATTATTATCGCCCCTAATGCAAGACCAGCATTTTTATTTTTATCATCTTTTGAACTATTTGCCATCTAGGAATCTCCAATATTTATCTATAACTCAAAACCAACCTAATCTAACTTAGCTATTTCTACCGTCTACCAAAAATTAGGTCATAACAAAACCTATAATACTTTTCCAGAAACCTGAAACAAAGTCGAAACTTAATATTTACATAATAAGTATAATCTGAATACAAAAAAGGCTCCTCTTCAATATATTTCTTCATCATAAAAAATAAAATTTCTACTAACAACACTAACGACAAAAATCCTAATCCAGCTTTTTTGTCCCAGAGCTATGATACAATTAAAAGAATGAAACACTTAAGAATGAACTCAAAACTAAGAGATGAGATAATCTTATCAATAAAAAATAAAGAAGAACGAAGGACTATACTATTATCTATAAATATCGAAACTACAATATATTTATTAAGGGACAGTATCTCAAATATTTTCTATTATTTTCCAAAAGAAGATTCAGTTAAAAACAGAAATATCGAAGAAATAATTAACCTTAACTTTAATCAAGTTGAATTAATGACCAATTTATTTTCAAAGATAACTTTCAACAATGACATCAAGATTTTCGAAAAAAATATTAACGTTCAGTTAGACCTCAACTCTTATAACGAATTAAATGAAAATATATTATTTTTATTGTTGGAAACTTATTCATTTACTGTCCTTACAAAAATTCTCAAAGGAATCAACAACTGGAATGATTACTCTATTTTTACAAGAAATATGAATAATGAAATTTTTATTTTTAATTTATACAATAAAAAAGAAAGAGAATTAAAAGAAATTTCGAGATCATTGATTTTTGATCATTTTAATTCAGATAATATAAATATTCAAAATGAAGAAGGAAACTCTCTTCTACATTTAGCTATTTTAAACATGGATAAAGAAATAGTAAATTTTTGTTTATTAAATGGTGCCAATCCATATTTAAAGAATCATATTAATTTAACTCCTTTTGAAAATCAAGATTTAACTTATTGGGAAGATGTGATTAATGCATTTTCAGTCGAGGTAAACGTATGATTCTAGATAAAGAAACTAATACCCTATTCTTCTCTAAAAAAATCATAGAAAATCATAAAGAAGATTGGAATAGAATTCAAAATTCAATAACTGTCAATTTTCATCTTTTGGATCAAACCAATGATATTTGGGTTCGTGATTTTATGCCGATTCAAATAGACCACAAGCGATTTGTAAGCTTCTCATACTTGCCTTCCTATCTCAAAAACGATCCTGAACTCATTACGAACCAAAAGGAAGTCTGTCAATATCTAGAAATAAATCCAGTTTACTCTTCGATAAAAATCGATGGAGGAAATATCGTTAAAGGAAAGAAACGAGTAATCATACTTGATCGAATTTTTCAGGAAAACGCAGAAAGAACTCCACAATCCTTAATTAAAGAAATTGAAAGGCTACTAGAAGCCGAGGTTTTTATATTTCCTACTGAGAAAGATGATTTTTTGGGTCATGCGGATGGGATGCTCCGATTTATTGATGACTCGACTATTTTGATAAACGATCTAAACGTATATCCAAGAAGTATTCGACGTTTGATCGAAAGGGCTATCAATTCGAACAATTTAGATTATATAGAGATACCTTGTAAGCCTGAGCGAGACGAAATCTCTGCCAAAGGATTTTATATCAATTACCTAGAGTTTAGAAACTTCATTTATTTACCAATTTTTGATAACATGGAAAAAGAAAATGAAGAAGCTATAGCTACCGTTTCTGGGATTTTTCCAGATAGAACTATTATTCCAATTTTACTTACCACGATTGCAAAAGAAGGTGGATTGTTAAATTGCATTTCATGGTCTTGTTTTTCTTCTAATCATCACATTAGAGAGGCAATATAACAATGCACTCCGAGCTTGATTCTAAACCAGCTATAATTATACACAGAGGTTCTAATGTTATCGGAGGCAATTGTATTGAGATCATATACAAATCAAAAAGTATCATATTGGATTTAGGAATGCCCTTAATGAATCCTGATGGTTCTCCAATAGACCAAGAATTGACGCAATCACCTTCGATTGAGAACGGAATCCTTCCAGACAATAAGGATCTCTACGAATCCAATAATAGAATTGAAGCTGTTATATTATCACACCCTCATATGGATCACTATGGCTTAATGAACTATATTGATCCCCAAATTCCAATTTTTATGGGCGAAGATACATTTCAGATATTGAGAGCGAGCAATTGTTTTCTTTCAAGCAAGAATCGAATTGATAAGATGTTATCCCATGTAAAATCTTTTGCCAAAGAAAAATTTAGAATTGGTGATTTTGAGATTACTCCATTTCCAATCGATCATTCTGCCTATGGAGCATATTGTATTTTAATGGAGGTAGGCGGGAAACGAATCTTTTATTCAGGTGACTTTCGAGGTCACGGAGCTACAAAATACACATTCGATAATCTTATCAAAAACCCTCCTAAAAACATTGATTGCCTTCTGATGGAAGGAACCTCTATTCGAGGAAGCCATACGGAAGATTTTTCATCAGAAGAAACCGTATTTTTAGAATTTAAGCGAATCCTATCAGAAACAAAAAAAATAACCTTCTCTATGCAGGCTGGTAGTAATATAACACGATTGATACAGCTTTATAAGGCATGTCTTTCCAATAGAAAACTATTAGTTTTAGATTTATACCAATATCATCTACTAGTAGAGCTAAGAAAATTAAATCCGAGTTTACCTCCCTTTGATAATGAACGAACCATCAGAGTTTTCTATCATAAAAATCAAGCTCGGAAGCTCAAAGAATTTGAACCAAGCCTATTACAGGAATACAAAAAACATAAAATTGGCATCCAGGAAATATTAGAAAAACAACATAAAATTGTACTAAGACTTTCGCAATACGTTTTGGAAGAAGTAAGTCAGCAACTGGTTACTTCTGAAATAGATCTAAATGATTCAATGTATATTTTCTCGATGTGGAGAGGATATTTGAAGCTACAAGAAAATTTTCATGAATTCATTGACAAATACAAACTAAGGCTTGTTACTGTTCATACGAGTGGACATGCTTATGTATCGGATTTACAACGATTTGTGAAAGCACTTAACCCAGGCTATTTGGTTCCGATACATACTTTGTCAAATTTAACATTCAAATCTACTTTTGAGAATAAAGTAATCATAATTAATGATAATAAATTATTTGAGGTCTAGAACTTATGAACAACAGAATTATCCCAAAAACAAAACTCCGTGAATTTTACGAAATATTTAAAGATAAAAATATTACTGGTGAGGATGGTAAACTTAATAGTGCAAGAAACTTATTGAACGATCACGAGGGCTATGAACTTGTAAAAATATTCGATGAAAGCGTAAACCATTTCAGTCTCTACGAAAATATTCAGGAAGGCTTTCACAATCGAAATGAAAATCATAAACCTAAGCTCCAGGAATCGGATAATGGAAAAACAGGTCGGACTATTTTAACTGAAATATTTAATTCAAAATTTCTTTCATTGAGAGGAGAGCAAAAAGATGTCACTTTTGAATATGTAGACTACGAAATTAGTCCAATTCGAACAACTAACGCTAAATTGGAAGAAAATACCTCGAGTAATTCGAGCGGTATAGGAGGCATCGACCTTCTACTCTCTTTTAATCAGACTCCATATATTTGCGAGGTAAAAAGTAGTAAAGATACTGATACTTTCACTGCGTTAGTTCAATCAATTACGTATGCTTCCGAATTAATCACTGACAATCAAATTGAAAGATTATTGAAGGCATATCCAAGTAAATTCAAAAAGTACAAGGAAATTGGAGTTCTCTTACTGATTGAAGAAGTTAATAAAAATTCCAAAGAAAGACTCGAACTTCTAGAACTTACAAAAAAACTTGCCCTTACCTTCATAAGTAAAGTCAGCAAATTGTCAAATATTCTTATTGCGACAGTCGACGATCAGGATAGCTCTAAAGCAAATTTACTTTGGAATGGAAAGGAATTCATC
Organism: Leptospira ryugenii; assembly: GCF_003114855.1. Classification (NCBI taxonomy): domain Bacteria; kingdom Pseudomonadati; phylum Spirochaetota; class Leptospiria; order Leptospirales; family Leptospiraceae; genus Leptospira; species Leptospira ryugenii. The sequence goes on from NZ_BFBB01000003.1 coordinate 113,952, forward strand.
TAGTTTGAAAAAGTAAAACTTTCAATTTCACCCATTACTGATTTATAAGACCTTGTTTTCTAAGATGTGCTAGCATAGTATTCACCTTACAGTTCCGTAAAGAAGCAGTGGTCACATTAGCCTGATTACGTTTTAGCGGACACTTTTTAAATTATGGCAAAAATTGGCTCTACTATATCTCCGTGTTTTGGTAATAGTGGATACTATTTATTATCGCTTTAGATACTCTTCCTATTACTCAATGGCTTCCTTCCAAAAGGAAAAAGTAATTTTTGATATTTTCTGCTTATCTGCTTTATATATATCCTCCAAACAGAGGAAGAAAGATTTTGCATAATCGTTCAAAGCAAGTAAAGATAAAGATTTTAAAATTCTTGTGATACGTAAATGATTATGATTTCCTGGTGTTAGCCATACATTTTTACGAATCTGAAAAGACTCATCATACTCGGTTAGAAATAACCTATTCTCCTCTCGTAATCTTAAACCATAAAATCTTAAAAGCACAAGAAATGACTTTTTGAGATTTTCTTTTAGAAACTCATTGTTTGAAAATTCAGCTATATCCTCGTTTTTTAAAATAGGTGCGTTTTCATTGAATTGACTTTTTTCTTTAAGGGGAAATAGCCATTGGATGTAGTCATGAGTGACCTCTAACCAATGGTTATTCTGTTTCCAAATGTCTATCAGAAGCCTATTTCGATTGTCTGGTATCCGAAGACTGTAAAATTCTATAATTTTAGATGTGTATTTCATATTCCACATATCTTGGATTAAAATGATTTTCTTTTAATCGAATCTCTTTCTGCAAGTTAGTAACCCCTTTACCCTTTCAGCAATTCTTGCAATTTCTGCCAAATAATAACCATACCAAGAGTATCTCGCTCACAGTATTTAAGTAATTCATCTCGTTTAGAAACCACATTTCCATTAAGAGAACCATCTATCATTGCCATAAATGTATTACTAGCATCACCTCCATTTGAAATTTCTAAATCAGTATAGCTGAATTCAGGAGCCAGAGCTGGGAGAACTGATTTTATGGAAGCTGAACTTCCCATCTTTGGGGTATAATACCATCCCTTGCGGAAAACTTCATATAAATCTACAAATCTGGATATAGCTGAGTTTATCCATTCAGAATATTGCGGATATGCTTTTGACAAATCATTTAATACATTCTTTTCAAAGGAAGCGTTATAAGCAACGATGCTACCTGAGTCACCTAAATCGATTCGCATTTGTTCTAACAGTTTTAACCTAGGATCGATTTCAGAATGTGAAACAAAATGAGAGGGCTCTGCCAAAAATTCTTTATGTATTAATTTGCCGTTAGGCTCGTTAATCACATGAAGCGAGTATTGAAAGGGTATCTGTTGAAACGGAGATGTATTCTGAAGGATCGGTATTGCTGGAAAAACAGTCTCGAAATCAAAAAAATAAAGAGAAAACTTCCAAGTAGATAAGAATTCTCGAATTGATTCAATTTCAATATTCGATTGATTGTATTTGACTCCATCTACCTGGATCTTCTGTTTTTTTGTTAGTGGAAACCCTTCAGGTATATCGGCTAGATGAAGAATATTCTCCTCATACAATTTCCAGGATTTACCTCTCGCATTGGTTAAATCAAAAACAGAATTCTCCTTTGGAATATGTTTCCAGCAATGGTTTATATAATCGCACTCAAAAGGATTTAAGCAATGATTGCCAATTTCGACAACAGGTTCTCTTTCTTTCTGAATCGATTTCAATTCATGTAAATTTTCTCCGACCCAATCAAAATTACTCTTCACCTCAGACGTAATGTCTGTCAGGGTGAATAACTGTTTCGGATCTATCTCTCCTCTACGGATGTAGCTATTATCTATGTGCATAAGAAAAAACTTATCTGGAGGATATCCCGCATTTGTCATCACCCAATACTGAAGCGATGCATCCACTAGATAGTAATCTTTAACCGAAGTGCTACTCTTTACCTCAATAGCCCAGATCTCATCCCCTTCTCGATGAAAAATATCCAATGCCGATAATGTTTCCTCATAGAAAAAGGATGCTTCATATATATTCTGAACGCCTTCCCTCATCCATTCCTTGGTATTCAGAATAGATTCAGTAAAATCGTAAAAGTTTATCGGAGTTGCATCCTTTCCGTTTGGAAAAACCTGCTGGGCAAGCTTTCCAATAGCATTTCCATTTTCAAAGAGAAGTTCTTGAGAATCAGATAATGTAGGTCTTAAGTCATGCCTATATAAATCAAAATACAGTTTTTTAGGACACTGAATTCCAGATACAAATCGTGATTTTGAAATTTTATGTTTAAACTGGGTCACTCATATTTCCTAGAAAACTATTTTTAACCTTTTTTACCAATTGAAACTCTTCATAAATAAAGAATTCAATGTTAATATCTTTGTAAATAGGTATCAATTTCTCGGAATGTCAGTAATTCTGAACGATTACCTTTTGATTCGAGCTTTTTTTTCAAAGATAACAAATTAACACAGAAAACAAGATATTCATCATCAATACTATCAAAGTTGAAATCAATATTCGACCTTGTCGTATAATCTAAATTCGCTTTCTCAAGTTCATTCTTCAGATTAACTTTACTTATCTGGTCATAAATTGGAAATCTTTTTGGGGCATGAAAATGAAGGTATTTAGACGCAAATGATATTCCCTGACCCGAAAATCTTCTGATTGATACAGTTAAATCATGATGTAATTTCAGAGTTTCACTAAAATCTTCAAGATTTTCAAATGACGCCATTGACTTCTTTGAAATTTCTCTATCAAGTTGGCTCTGTAAATCTGATGATTGCCATAAACCGTGAAATGCTTCGTATAACTTAGGAATATTTGTAATTTGACCATTTGAAACACTCTTATAACGACGCTCTAACGCAACCGAATATGACCTTCCAATCAACCACGATTTAGCAACCGTCATCTCCAAGTCATCGTGTCTTGGGTTTTCTCTACATAGTTCATATAGAATAGAGTTTCCTTTATCCCAAATCGATTCAAATTCAGATTTCTCTTTATTACTCATACTTTTTTCTCCTTTAACCTCATTTTAGTATTCATTCAAAATATTTAATATATTTATAAATTCCGTTTACAAATATTTGTTATACTAACAAAATCAATCTTTTTTCTTTGAGATCGTACTCATAGGACGATAATATAAACTGCTGTTCTGCATTCTTCAATCAACAACCCATCCCGCCTCAATTAACTCATCTAACGTAGCAAAGGAATAGATCACTTTCTCAGCATCCATATCCTTAATTCTGTAATTATAAGAAATTGCGTCATCCAATGAAATCCTCCCATACTCATGATGAATTGACTTTAAAATGCAATGCCCGTCCTTCAAAAAGGAAGAAATCGGAAGCTGATTTAGAACATACCGAGTTTGATCTTGCAAGGATTCTGACCATGGATTGGGGAGTTGATTCTTGTCGGTGACAATCGATTGGTTTAGAAAAAACTCCTCTTTTAATGATTCGCCTGAAGAAAGAATGCTTACAGCTTCGGCAATTTTTTCAATGCTGAGATTTGGATTAAACTGGGTCTTAGTTAGATGCACTTCATTATTTTTGATCTCCGCTATCTCTTTTAATTTTGGGAATGATATTTCAAATTGGGTCTCCAATGTCTCTAGTAAGCCCGTCCATTCGTTCCACCAAAATGGCAATTTAGGATTTTCAAATTCAGCCGAATCGGAATCTTGGCGTATTTCATTTATGAGGTAAGTCAAGCTCCAATCGTTTTTTAAAGCATGAAGCAAAATGCAATAACCAGAGGAAGTCGATGGAAAAATTTGATCTATTCCATTGAAATAGATTGAAATGGCATCCATTGCCATTTTCCATTCAGATGAGAACTCGTGCTGATTGATGTCGTTCATGAGAGAGAGTTTATTGTAGGCGTAAGACAAATTAGCATAAAAAGATTCAGAAAATCAAAATTTTATTCTAATTAGAGATATTTAGGTTAGAAATTTTATCTGTATACTTGTTTGATTTTGCGAGAGGAACTCGGAGGTCTTGGTCACTCACCGCAAAACCCAAGGTCAGGTGAGTGACGGGAGCGAATAGCGAACCCCGTAGAACTCCGACCCCGAAGGGGACTCGCCCAACTCCATCTTTAAAATGTTCGTTAAAACAAAACAAAAAATCCTCACCGAGTCTAAATTTGTTGACAAAATCTCGTACATATTATAGTGAGATCCATCGATGATAAATCACCAAACATCTAGTTATTCTAGAAAAAAACAAAACTCTGATGAATTCTACAGAAAACCTGAGTTAAACCCCCAAAATACCAAGGGACGTATCACCAAAGACCCCAATCCCTATTCTAGAAACTCAAATACTTCTATTCTCCCTTCCTCCCTAAGTTCACTAAATCTACTTTTAGAAAACCAACCAAGAACCTCTCTCCCCTAGACAATGAACAAATCGAACGAAAATACACTCTTAGAACTCTCTCAATCCTCAACACCATCCATCCCGAAAGATGCAACTTAGCCAGATAAAGTTTTTACAGACACTTTTCTAATTCATTTAAATTTCAAATCTCTAAAGACTCCTCTAACCAAGTAGAAAATTGTTATCTCTCTTGAATATAAAAAGACTTAGCTAAGGCTCTGCGATTGCTTTTTACATCCTTTAGATTATGAAAAACATAGAATTCGATTTTTCTCTTTTAGAGTGAAAAAAAGGATTCGAAATCTTATCCTATAATAATCGAATCCTAAGATCCTTCGCTTCACCGCTTGTTCTTTAAATTCGGGTACTTCATCTAATCGTCCTCTAATTGACAGGTCACTTCCTTAAACCTCGCAAAGAAGGTATCCGTTTTTATGTAATAAAGCTAATATATCTGAAAAGTAGCTTATCAATTGCTCAATAAACAAGTATCCCTTTAATTGTTTTTTCGCATTGATCTTTTCTTATGGAAGAATAAACATCGGGAAAAAATATCTCGATTGATTCTGATTAATTTACCTATTCTATTCATAATAACCAATATTAATTATTATCAAATTTTGTTTAATATTCGCTAATTATCTCACTGCCGTTCAATAGATTTAACTCTCTCTGCCGTGATCAAGATGCATCTTTTGAATATAAGGCTTTGACCTAAGATAGATAAAAAAAATTGAAATTCAGGCTCTTGATATTCCAATTTTACATTTACGGCGTCTTCGTTCTTTTCTAATTTGTTCATCAGAGAATCTACTACTTCAGATTCAGGCAAAGGCTTCTCTTTTATGGTAAAGTAGCAGGACAATTCCGAAACTGACCCTAAAGATAAATATGATTCCTGCAGTATCTCCTTTTTTAAAGTAATCTGAGATAAAATTTTTGTTTCCAAAAGAGGAGTGCAAGAATCAAAAATTAGAATAAAGATAAAATATCTAATCCTGCTCATTCTTAAAAATTAATCCGATTAATTTTATGCAGGGCTTGGGTTGTAAAATTCTATCCCTTTGGATATAAATCATTTCTTCAATAAAAAGAGAATAGCCATTGTTTTTTATTTCAACATTTAATTTTGAGATAAATTCTTTTATATTATTTTCGGGAATACTTTCCGAGTCAAAACACATTTCGATTCGATATTTCTCGTTTTTTCCACTAGGCATTTTTTGTGATAAAAATGGATATCGGACTTCATTTTCTCCAGTTAATGAGGAAAAGAAAAAAGGATATACGATTGCAAATAAAAATAACTTTCCGATCTTTTTACTTTTCATAATCAATAACTTGACCCAAAACTATTGCCATCTCCAATTCCTCCAGTTGTTAAACATGCGTGTTTTGTAACTAGATTTAATGCGGTTGCTCCAGCCAAGACATACCCGCAAATGGGGCAACCCATCATGGCTAAAATTCCTGTACCTGTTGCATTAGTTCCATTAGTTATCATGTCATTGGCGATATCAAGCCTTTCTCGTTCACCTTTCGTTGTATGTTCCGTATAATACCTACCGATATAGTACAACCTGTATCTGCCATAACACCATCAAATCGTTTTGAGTATACCGTATTAGGTTCTTCTTCAAATGTTTTTGTTACTGGTTCAAATATACCAGTTAGCCTATATTTCCCCTCAATGGAAATCTCCTACCAACAAAGAAAAGCATATTTGTTTGGTGGAGCATCAGAAATAAATCTACCCATTGATTCTGTATATTCATTGGACTTATCTAATTCTAGCGGAAATCCATGGGTAAAAGAAAATTCTGTCATGCCAAGAAGCAGATTCGGGCACAAGGCAGTAATATTGAATAGGTAAATATGACAAAAAATCCCATACTTCTCTCAATCTTATTCTTTTCCATAAGCATAAATGCTCAGGAAGTTTCCGAGGAAGACATTTTCCAATTTAGAAACTTATTAAAATCAAAAAAATTTCATGATGCTGAGGTTCTTATTGAAAGATTTTATCAATTGGGAATGGATGAACCTAAATTAGAATTATTGGAAACAGAATTGTGGATTGAAAAGGCAGATGACCTTTACAGCAGAAAGCAGTACAAATCTGCCTTTCCTTATTATAATAATGCGTACATTAGATGGAGAACAAATCCCAAAATAAAAGAAAGATATGATGAATTGGCTGGGAAAATACTCGTAGATGAAGATACACAGGCAAATATTCGTAAGATGTTAAAATCCAACAAAAATGATGAAACGACTGTTCCGAGTAACATTTTTTCTTCCAAAACCATGGAATTCATCAACTCAGAACGGATAGAAATCTTGGACAATCGAGTTTGGAATTTATCAATGTTATTTAGTCTTTCATTACTTACAAACATCATATTTTTTTTTCGATAAGAAAAAAGTAACCACACATAAATCCCTACAAATTTTGATTCATTACCCCGTGATCAGAAAGTTTGAACCACTGTAATTTGTTGACTTATATAACGTCCGCTATACTCTTTTCTTCAAAATAAAATCTCCAGTGATTAGTTTGTTTAAGGAAAAAATGACAAAATCTTTCATCCCCTTCTTTGGGGGATTTTTTTATTTCTTCTACAATAATTTTCTATATTTTCCAATGATCAGAAGATATTCTCGATTTACTTTATTTGTCCTATAGACAATAGACTTCGATGAATTCTAGGACAATCTCTCTCAGCTATCTCAAAGATTTCGGATAATAGATAGGTCGAGATCAAAGTTAACAAAAAATCAGGAGAGATCAAAATCTTTATGAAGTAAGATTCTGCACAATAAATTTTCGTATTAGCATTCTATCTCTCTTGGAATAATTCTGTAGTTTAAATTCTCAGAGAAATCTCTATCCTGAAAAAAGAAAGACTCTTTATTTTTCGAGATTTCTTTTCTGCTTAAAACTCTTATAATTTGCCACAGGGCGATATGATTTCATTTTTTGTAATCGTTGAGTATCCCTCGGTCTACCTGAATCGTATTATAAAATAAATATAAGACTATTTTACTACCGAATTGAAATCCCAAAGTCAGAAATGCGAACTTTCTAAAAAATTATTCTAATGGCATTCTTTTAAAAGAGAATTTTGATTTTCAAAATTTTATTATAGAACAGAACTTAAATCCATGAAAAATATTTATAGCATTTATACACCTGCTGGTTCGCATATTAGCCATGTAATTAAGGACTACCATCCAATATGTAACGTAGTCTCCGCTAAGGAGTTAGTGGTTGATAAAACCGACTGGATGAATTTCTTTCACTTAAATAAACACCTCAAGAAAAATCAAAATATCAAAATATGTTTAAAATGCTCAGTCTACTTATCCAAAATTAGTTCAAGGACAAATGGTAAAACAATTAATTTTAGATAAGATAAAAAAAGGGGACGACCTCTAAAGTTTTTTAAACTCTCGTTTTTAATTAAAAAAGAATTTCTTTTTTATGGAGTTAGGTAAAATTGACATGTGTTTATTGGTACTACGGAGTGATTATGAAGCGTATTGTTATTTTATTAGGTTTTGTATGTCTAAGTCTTCTGAATTTAAATTGTTCATCCAGTAAAATTTATCGATACAAATCAGAAGAACAAGTTCCTGCTAGTGAGTTAGCCTTAGCATTAAACACTAATCTGTCTATAAAATCTATAAACAATGTACCCTTGGATTTCAGCGAATTTAGTAGAACATTGGATTTGTTTTACATAAATCCTGGAAAATACGAAATATCTGCTTACTATTCAAGTAACAGAACTTACAGCACTAACTCCAAAATTATTACGTTTGATGTTCAGAAAGGAGAAATAGTTATTCTGTGTGCATTAGCAGGTTACAAACTCAGCCAAGCTGGCTACAATTCGAATTCAGGGTGGATTGCGTTTCCTTTAAAGGTAAAGGATATTAATCTAGATGAGCATAAGTTTCTCTTCAGCTATAGTAGTGTTTCAATTACTGAAAAATATTGTATTCCAGCTGCCAAGCAAATAAACTAGGAATAATTTTTGCGAGCGAAGCGACTGACAAAAAGTTTAACTAAACTATTGAAGAATAATATTTTCAGGTAATATGATTACTTATTCAAATAACAAGAATAAGTTATCATAAAATTTTACAATCCTTGTCTATTTCTTTGTAACTTGTAGATAAAAGTACTTTCCACCGACATCACTTGTTGAGCCAATGCATGTACCACTGCTAGTTACCACTTCTCCATCGGGAAATAAATATCTTTTTTGATTTGCAAGAATTGAATCTAATTTGCTTATTTCTTTATTTACCGAATCGGTTTTTGTAATTTGAGACGTAATTGCTTTACCATCTCCTAATCCGTAAATTGTGTCGACAGTAATCGACGAAACTGTCGCTGATCCGCACTTTCTAAAACTCTCCCGACGTGTTAATTTTATTAAATAATCACCCTCTTCTCTAAAGAGCAATGTAAGCAAATCGGTCTTGAAATACCCACTAATTGTTTTATAGTTAAAATCTGAGCTACAATATAATCTTCCTAAATTGTCATTTATGTTGATTGTCGATGGTATCGAAATCTCGTTACAGCTTTTTTCTGGAGAAGTTGAGTTTGAAATTAATATACCAAGGACTGCCAAAGTACGATTCTTTGCATTTTGATCGTCAGTATGACAATTCAATAATATAAAAATCAAAAAGAGAAATAAGATATTTTTCATATTAGACTAATCCTTTTATAAACAAAATTTTTAACGAAATGTTTCCAGACTTCTTAATTATTCTATTTCTTTGATAGTTTTAAAGTTAATTTTTTAACTTTGTATAAATCTATTTTTTTGTTATTTTCAATGTCGAAGAGCTTCCAGAACCTTGATTAAAATTTTGGCAGTTGGCTACACAGACTATATTTGTATCTGTGGTTTGATAAACTAACAAAAGCTTAGTATTTTGCGATGAAATAGTATACGAATACGAACTCGAAGACACAGTTCCTGAAGGACTTAATTGAGCAATATATTTGACAGAAGAATCCTGACTTATTTTCAATTGAACACAACTAGATTCATTATCGCAAGTATACATGACCGTGGTTAAGCTATATTTTCCTGATGGCAAAGAATATTCAAAATTATAGCTACCTATTTCTTTAAATGTCAATATTACATAATTAATTTCTGCTTTTGTAGTTGTGTAACAAAGATTAATCGGAACAGAAAAAAGATTTGTTTTCCCGTTTTCGATATTTGTGCAGGGAAGTGAATTTTGCGAACTCACCAAAGATAAAGCCAAAAGTAAATTTGAATCCTCTTTTTCCCGCTTACTATTTTGCTGTTCTTTTGAAAAATTGCAATTCAGTAATAAGACCAATAGAGTAAGATATTTCATTTTTTTTAAAATCATAATGTCAGATTCTCTTTTATTTAATTATTTAATTTTGTGATGAAACCATAATTTTATTTTGGTAGGCTTAATTTGAATTTACTTTAACATCAAAAGATTTATATTCAGGCTCAGTCAAATATTTGTGTTTAAACGTGAAAGAAATCGGATTTTTTCTTTTCGGATATATGAAAATGAAGTTTCGGATAACCAAATCATTTGATTCTAATTTAAAGTCTTCGAAGGACGGCAATGATTCAATGAAAAAGATAACTCTCCAAGAGCTTAAGGTTTTATCTAACCAACTACAGCAGAAATCTATCGTAATTGGCTTTAAAACCGTTTTGTTGTCTAAAGGATCGATAGTTTCAGGTGCCATTCCTACAATAATATCCGAATTTGTTTTATTCTTTACTGCGGCACCGAGGACTGCTACTTCATAATTTGGATTTACTGACCTAAAAATGGAATTCCCACGCACATAACTATTATCTTTTGAAAATTCGATGATTTTTATTTCGATGTTTTCTGAATCAGATGTAGGTTTCAATGAAAAGATTCTATCCTTTGTTGAGGAACATTCCAGGAAGGGAAACAGACTAAGTAGTACAATGATACATTTCGTTTCTTAATTTCCATAATCTAACCGCAGTAACAGAATTAAATTTAAGAGAATATTGTAAATATTTTTTTACTAAAAGTTGAAGATTCGAGATTCCAAATAAAAACTTTTTTTTGTATCATTTTAGATAGGCAATAAGAGAATAAAAGGCAAAAAATCGATAACTCACAAATTAAATATTTTGCCGTTATGTGGACAACCTTTCATTTCATTTAATACTAAACCTATTAAGTTTTTAGATTTAAAATAGGACATCCCGTTAAGATTGACGAAAAATTGAAGTTGTAATGGAATCCGAACCATTATTCTAAGTCTCTAAAAAAGTTAGAATCTTCTTTAACCATAAAGCAGAATCTAGTTTAATTTTCAGTAGGCGTTCCTTACAATCTGGTAAATATCTTTCTACTAGTCCAAGTTAATCCTTTTTCTTTTTCTAATTATTGGTATTTTTTAAGCAGTCTATCCCTTTGAATTCAAATACTATAATAAAAAGCATTCTCACCATCTGTGCGGAAACACATCCGATTTTTTATCGCATTCTTTTCGGTTCCTAGTATCAACAACGCATTGAACCAAAGAGACATCACCAGCTAGTTGAAACATATTTGCATCTGGCTTTCCTTCCCTTGTAGAATTTTTTATATTCTCCACTGTTGAATAGGACACTAGGGCTAAACCACAGAAGTCCGCTTTAAAATAAAATCCATTATCTTTATAACATTGTGACCTCTCGCTTCTGCAATTTATTATAGAGAAAAATAATAATATGAATACGCACCAAATCTGCAATTTTGAATGATTTGATCGAATCCCATTCTGACATATTTTTATTCTAGTTCTCATCTCTATTTCATCCTTCTGGGTTTTATATACATTTTATTTTTTCTCAATCCAGCATCTATTCCCGATATAGCATTCGCAACACTAAATAAAGTTGAACCTTCGATTGTCATAACTTTATATTGAAATAGTCAATCGTAGAGTCTTTCTCTTAATGGATGGATAATTGAACCGTTTGAAATCTTTAATATCTTTTAAATCTGTTATATCTTTCAAAATTATAAACGTAAAGTATCCGTTTCAACGAAATCTTTCTAAATCTACAATTCCATTGAATCTTTTACTTTAACTTTTTAAACCTCGAAGCCATATATTTTATGGCTACTGAAAAAGACTCATCCTCAATACTTCGTTCGTTAACTGTTTGAATATATCGCTTTAGATTCAATTTTTTGGGTATATTTTTTTTTAATTCTTCAGTAAACCTTCCCTCTAATTTTAAACATATTAATCGGATTCGTCTTTCCATGGTATAATCTAAAAATTCTCTACCAATGAGATTATCAATTACTCTAACCCACTTACCAGCCTGAGATTCTCTCTGGTATTTAATTTGATTCTCATAACGTTCCTTAAAGGTCTTCCGTTTACGAAATTCAAAATAAAATTCTTTTTGACACAGAGAATAAACTGTCTTTCGCCAAGAAGGAGGTTTTTGAAAAATAATTTCAGTCTCGGATGTAATAATCCTTTGGTGTAAATTATCAATCAGAGATTTTATTGTAAATCTATCAACAGCCATGGAGAACAACTTTTTGGCACAAATCTTTTATTTCTTCTACAGTATGATAACGTTTAAGCTCTCGAAAGGAGCGTTCGATCAAACATAGATTGGTCAATTCATGAAGACCACCCTTTCCTAGTGGGACTATATGTTCTATATCTACATTGTCGGGATTGAGTTCAACACCTGAGAGATAACATCGATATTCCTGTTTTTTTAGAAGTTCTCTTATGTGAGAAGCTCTAAGTTTAAATTTTTCCATTGGTTTCTCCTTAATTTTATGATGAATATAATAAATAATATAGCTTAAGTTTCTTTGTTCTAATTTTATATTTAATGCGGTATCTCTCTTTTCTTTCAATTACCTCACACAATCCATATTCTTTCCATTTTTTCGCAATAAACATTATCTCTCTTTTATCCAATTGCAATTCATGTGATAAGTTTTCGGCATCACACCATTTTCTTGGTTCAATATGAGAATGGATTTTAAAGGCTCTTTGGTTATAATTTAATTCTCTTCGCATCCTATCCTTATCATAATGATTTTTCCAAAAGTAATCATTTCTAAGAATTGCAAACTTATATCCTTTACTTAATTGAAGCATTTCCACTTCTTTTAGCTCATTGATCAGTCTTCTTTCCCTAAATTGAAGCCTCTCCTGCAATGTCAAAGGAGTGTATAGAAATCTCTCTAAAGTTGAATAAGATTGTTCATAATATTGGGAACAGTTCTCATTAACATCCCAC